>CAZSAX010000051.1:0-12697 GCA_964605075.1 uncultured Oscillospiraceae bacterium | reverse complement strand
TCATCGAGAAGATCGTCATGGGCGGCATCGAGAAGATGTACAAGGAGATCTGCCTGCTGCAGCAGGCCTTCGTCAAGGGCGAGGGCGAGGACGTGCTGACTCATGTCAACGCCGTTGCCAAGGAAGTTGGCTCTCCCATCACCGTGAAGGGCTACATTCGCTACGAGAAGGGCGAAGGCATTGAAAAGAAGGTCGACGACCTGGCCGCCGAAGTGGCCAAGATGATCGGCTAAAAATCAAAAGATTGCGATTGCCGCAGCGTCTCGCTGCGGCAATTTTTGAAAGGAGCGCTTTCGTGGAATTGCAGAAGCAGCCGGAGCGGCGGCAAAAGAGGATGGAATGGTTCTATTTCATAACCATGCTGCTTTGCTTCATTGTGTTCTTTACCGGACAGTTTGCTCGTGTTTCCATTATGGTTTATCGTCGCTATATCCCCATGCTGGTCTGGTCGATCATGGCGATTGCTATATATCGGGGTGACTATAAGCTGCGAAGTGTCTATGGCTTGGGGCTCGGCTTTTTGGGCTGGTATGTTATTACGCGCATCATCCTGGGCGATTACTACCTGAACACGTCATACAACTTTTTCATTGAATTGTGCGTTTCCTACGGGTTCATGCTTCCTTTTGCCATGTTGGTCAAGGAGGGGACAGCACAAAAATTCTTTGACATTCTGGCGCTGCTGTTTGTGCTGTTCACAACGGCGATCTCAATAGGCGGCATCGTTTGTGCCATTCGCCGGGAGCCGCTGGTCGTGCCTTACACAAGCTTTGTTTTTCAAATGGACAACTACCGGCTCTGGCCACTGGGACTGAACCCAAATGTCGGCGGACCGCTATTGAACTGTGGCACTTTTTTGGCGGTATATCTAATGGCACGTTATAAGCGCAAATGGCAGATAGCAGCTGTAGGGATTCTCTTTGTGCTGAACTTTGCGGCATGCTCGTTGACGGTATCCCGAGGAGCGCTGATTGGCCGCTCGGTGGGCTTTGCCATTATAGCCATTCTGCTGGCGGGAAAAATCCGGATCAACAAGAAGGGGATCCGGGTAGCGGTGACGGTACTGTTATGCGTTGCGGGCTTTGTGGTCAGCTATAAGGCGACCGACGTTACCGTGGACTTGATGACGGCGATTGCCAATCAGGCCTCCGGTACGGCAGCGGAAGTGGCGGAAACTGCGAATACAGAAGGTGCTGAGGCGTTCGCGAACGAGGATGTAGCTGCCAGCCGAAGCACATTGAATGCACTGGGAACTTTGAGTTCCAGGACATACATCTATAAGCAGCTATTTCAAGTGATTCGGGATGATCCCCGTATTCTTCTTCTGGGCACGGAAGATGGAACCATTATGAATATGATGGGAGAGTATCAGAGTTATCTAACGCTGCATAATGCCTACCTGCAGGTTCTGGCGTTGACAGGGGTTGTTGGAATTGTGCTGATTCTGGTATTTTGTCTTTTTGTGTTCCTGGCAGCGCTGAAGCTACTTCTGGATACAGGAAGGCCTTTGGCTCAGAGAGTTCTTCCGATCATTATGGTTCCGCTGGTCTTGCAGGCGGTCACGGAGAGCATTTTGTTTGTACCGTGGACAACGCTGGGGCCTGGCACACTGATCAACTTCATTTTCCTGATCAGCGCCGGCTACACAATTGAAATGGCTTGCGGACTGACATTCAAAGAGCTTTTTCAAAGAATGAAGTAAGATATCAAAAAGAAGCCGCTTGCAGCGGCTTCTTTTTTGTGTGATATCGATGTGTTTTTGGCGTGTTTGGAGCTTATGTTTGTTCTGCAGTTTTGCGAGAAGGGAAGCGGTATTGATCACTGGTCTCCAGCACATAGCCGGAGGTAAAAAGAAACAGGAAATTCGTGAGGCTCCAGTACAAATTTCCAAAGGGGACAAATACAAGGCTCTCCACCAGGCTGGTAACCAGGAGAATGATAGGGATCAGCGGCAAGAATTTTTCGGCAAGGGGAGCGTCGGTGAAAAACAGTTTCCATGTTGCCAGTGCCAGCCGGAGGGACAGATATAAGGAAAACAGTAGTCCGGGAATACCGGTCAGCATAAGCGTTTGCAGATAAGAGTTGTGTACATGCGTATATTCGTAGCCGGTTTCTTCGATGACTTTTTCGGTTACCTGATTGTCCAGAAGTCCGTGAATCAGAATGTGGGGCTGTTCCTGAATATGATGGATAACGGCCTGATATATCTCTGCGCGACCACTCATTTTATTTATATCCAGGGAGACTTCTCGGTTTTGGACGGTGTCTTCGTTTCTGCCGATAACTTCGGTGGCGATATCAAGGCCCTTATAACAGACAAATACGCTGACACAGACAATAAGGATTATAAGAATGAATTTCAGGCCTTTGCTCGAGACCCGGATGCGGGATGCCAGTACTGCTGCGACCAGGGCAACTGCAACAAGGAAAGCGATGGAAGAGGCTCTGGAATCGGTTATAGCCAGTGCTGAGTACAGACCGAGAAAAACAATTGCAGCTGGTGCGATCCATTGTCTTTTCCAATAGCGAGCCAGAAGATAGATGGTAAGCATGATGGCTGCGGAAATCAGCACGGCCGAATGGTTGGGATTCTGTCCCAACAGTTGGAAGCGCCCGGGGTGGCCTTCCAGACCGTAAAAGCTGCCGGAGCGGGGCATGAACACGCCGGTATCAGTCACGGCGTAATAAACACCGAGCCAAGAAGCTGCTGCGATCGTGATGACATAGATGATGGCGATGCCGTCAAAGATATGGCGTTTATTCCAGTCGCCGCTGCTCTTGGCAAAGGGAAATGCCAGTCCGTACAGGACACTTAGGTCTATAAGGGTGACGCTGGAGCGCACGAGGGATTTATCGCCGAGAATGATGCGCGTTATGATGTACCAGAGGATAAACGCCAGGCCTAGAAAATAAATGTGTTTTCTCTCATAATCCCTGCGATAGAGGGAAATGCCAATAAAAGCAAACACCAGGAGCGGCCCATAGGATTTCAGCAGGTAAAGAGAAAGCGCTACTGAGTCGAGTGTAAACATGTACAAAACATAGAGAAGAAAAAGAAACACAGTCAAAGCAGTGCGATAAGATTTGTCTTGTGTTAGGGAAGCGTTTTTCATGGGGGACCTCCTGTTTCTTCCGGATGAGGAGTAGTGTTGCCTTGGGGCGGGGAAAGTGGGCGGCATGATAGGGCGTATTTGTTCTGGCCGGGACGGAACCTGAAGTCCGATGTTTGGCTCCGGCCTGTGCAGCAAAAATTGAATTACTTGAAAAAGCCTTTTTAATATGGCTTGCATTTTATAAAGCTGATGATGAGAGTAGTTTAATTTAAAGTGCGAAGCCTGTCAATGTCAAAGGAACTGAAAAAACGGGATGTGACACAACGATATTGGCCTTTATACTGGATAAGCCATCGAGAGAAGGCCCGAGGGGCGCATACAATAGAGAACTGGTCGGCCTCGAAGGGCTAACCAGTTCTCTGGTTATAAAAGGTTTATGAAAAGGTTTCGCCGCACATCAAAGAAGCTCCGGGTCATAAACGGCCCGGGCGCCGCCCACGAACCTGGGACGGCAGCGGGCAGCCAGAAGAATGGCATTGCCGATGTGATCCATGCTCAGGCGTACCGGTACGGCCACCTTTTTCAGATGCATGCCGATCAGGGTGCCGCCGATGTCAAGTCCGGCGTCCGCCCGGATCTCCTCCACCAGGATGGGGGACTGGAATCGTTTGTAAGCCGCGGTGGCAAAGCTTCCGCCCGCCTTGGGCTGGGGCACGGCGTTTACCGGCTCGGCGCCGGGGAGGGCCTCGGCCTCCACCACCAGGGCCCGGTTCAGATGTTCACAGCACTGGGCGGCCAGATAAAGCCCCCGGGCGCTGAGTTCTTCATACATGGCATCAAACAGCTTGTCCGCCACCTCGGGCCGGGAATCGGAGCCGATCTTGCTTCCGATGACCTCGCTGGTGGAGCAGCCGATGACAACGATCTGACCCGGTTTCAGCCTGGCAGCTTCGCAAAGCTCGGACACGGCCTGCCGGGCCTGCTGCAGATAGAGTTCCATGAAATCAGCCCTTCATTTCCAGCAGCTTCATTTTCAGCTCGCCTTCCAGCCGGCCCAGCTCCACCTCGGCGGCGGCCCGGCGGGCCCGGCCGTCCTCCTGGATCTGGCGCACATCCTCCAGTGTGGCGATCAGCTGGCGGTTGGTCTCGGCCAGGGTCTCCATATCCACGATGCCCCGCTCGGATTCCTGGGCTACGGCCACCGAACCCATGCGAAGAACTTCCGCATTTTTCTTCAGAAGGTCGTTGGTCACGTCGTTGACGCTGCGGGTGGCCTCCATGGCCTGCTGAGAGTGGTACATGGAAAGCGCCAGAACCATCTGCTGCTTCCACAGGGGGATGGTGTTGGCCAGGGCGGTCTGGATCTTCTCGGCCATGAGGGCGTCGTTGTTCTGGATCATGCGGATCTGGGGGCCCATCTGGATGGAGATCATCCGGGTCAGCTCCAGGTCGTGCAGCTTCTTTTCGAAACGGCCCAGAAGGTTGGCATAGTCGTTGGCGGCCTGGGCGTCCTCGGGCAGACCGCTGGTGCGGGCCTTTTCCTGGATGGCAGCCAGCTCCGTTTCCCGCAGCTCCTGCAGACGCAGCTTGCCGGCGATGATATACATGCTCAGCTCTTTGAAGTACTGCTGGTTCATTTCATACATCTGATCCATGGTGACGATGTCCTTCTGGAGGGTGATGTAATGACCGTCCAGCATGGCGCAGATCTTGTCCACATTGACTTCGGCCTTGTCGTATTTGTTTTTCAGGTCAGAGATGCTCTTGGTGGTTCGGTGGAACAGGGAACGGAGACCCTTTTTGGGCTCCTCCTTATATTCCAGGCCCTGAAGCTGGCCGACCAGGCTGCCCAGCATTTCCCCCACTTCGCCCATGTCCTTGGTGCGCACCTGGCCCAGTGCCTGACCGGAGAACTCAGAGATGTTCTTCTGGGCATTGGAGCCATAGTTGAGAATTTGGGCGGAATCGGTCACGTCGATCTTTTTGGCAAACTCACGCACGGCGGCCTGCTCGGCGGGGGAGAGCTTTTCAATGTCCAGCTTCTCCACGGGGATGTCGGCCTTTTCCGGTTCCGAAGGGACGGCTTCCACCGGGGCCGGGGCCTCTGCGGCCGCTGCGGCAGCGCCGGGAGGATCCAGGGTGAGGTTAAAACCCAGATTCATTTCTTCATTTGCCATGATGCAGCATCCTTTCCTTTGTTGACAGTATTTTATGAAAATATTTTATGCGCCTTGGCAGGAATCGTCAAGCGCTACTTGCTAACATTTACATAATAGTGGTATAATTCGGAGCAGTGGGGAAGCCCGGCCGCGGAGCTCCGGGTCCGGACATCCCCTATATAAAAAGCCCTTGGCGCGCCCTTGGGCTGAAACATTCTATGCGGCAGGTGTTTGAGATGATAAAAATCGCACCCTCCATTCTTTCGGCGGATTTTGCCCGGCTGGGCGAGGAAGTGAAGGATGTTCTGCGCCTCGGCGCGGACTATATCCATGTGGACGTGATGGACGGCGTGTTCGTCCCCAATATCAGCATCGGCGTGCCGGTGGTCAAAAGCCTGCGCAAGGCGGTGCCGGAGGCTTTTCTGGATGTGCATCTGATGATCACGGCGCCTCACCGTTATGCCGGCATTTTCTGCGATGCCGGGGCGGATCTTGTGATGATGCATGTGGAATCGGATTCGCCGGAAAACATCACGGCGGCCATTGCCGAAGTCAGGGCCAAGGGGAAAAAGGCGGGCCTGACGGTGAAGCCGGCGACGCCCGCATCGGCGGTGGCTCCCTGGCTGAAGGAACTGGATATGGTGCTGGTGATGACGGTGGAGCCGGGCTTCGGCGGCCAGAGCTTCATGTACGATATGCTGCCCAAGATCCGGGAACTTCGGGAAATGATCGATGCGGAAAATCCTGCCTGTGAGCTGGAAGTGGACGGCGGCGTGGCTCCGGGCACGGCGGGGCTTGTGATCGGGGCCGGCGCCAATGTGCTGGTGGCGGGGAGCGCCGTGTTTGGCAAGGCAGATCGGGCCAAGGCCATCGAAGAAATCCGGAGTGGGAGATAATCATGCCCTTTTTTCCTGTATCCTTTGAAAAACTGATCGATAAATTTGCATCGCTGCCCGGTATTGGCCGCAAGAGCGCCCAGCGCCTGGCCTTTCACATTCTTTCTCTGCCGGAAGGGGAGGCGGAGGAATTTGCGGCGGTGCTGCTGGAGGCGAGAGCCAGCGTGCACAGCTGCCCGGTGTGCCAGAACCTGACGGACGGAGAACTCTGCGGCGTGTGCAGCGACGTCCGCCGGGACAAATCCACGGTGTGTGTGGTGGCAGAGCCCCGGGATGTGGCCAGCCTGGAGCGCAGCCGGGAATACAACGGCGTGTATCATGTGCTGCACGGCGTTTTGTCCCCGGTGAGCCGCATTGGACCGGACGATCTGCGCATCCGGGAGCTGCTGACCCGGGTGGCGGAAGGGGAGATCGAAGAGGTCATCATGGCCACCAATCCCGACACGGAGGGCGACGCCACCGCCATGTATATCGCCCGGCTTCTCAAGCCTTTTGAGGTGAAAGTGACCCGCCTGGCCTATGGTATCCCCGTGGGCTCCAATCTGGAGTTTACGGACGAAGCGACGCTCATGCGGGCGCTGGAAGGCCGCCGGGATATGTAATTTTTCCCGCAAATGAGGGAATAATCTTTGGGCGCATGCGCCCTACATAAGCAACAACAAGGAGAATCAATAAAACACAATGGCAAAGAAACTTAAAATCATGGCTCTTGGCGGTCTGGACGAGATCGGCAAGAACCTGTATGTATACGAATACGGCAAGGACATCCTGGTCATTGACTGCGGCATGGGTTTCCCGGATGAGGATATGTACGGCATTGACGTGGTCATTCCGGATGTGACCTATCTGGTGCAGAACAAGGAGCGCGTCAAGGGCATCGTTCTGACCCACGGGCACGAGGACCATATCGGCGCCATGCCCTATGTGATGCAGCAGCTGGACTGCCCGGTGTACGCCACCCGGCTGACGGCGGGGCTTGTGAGCCTGAAGCTGAAGGAGCACGGCCTGGCCGAAAAGGTGAAGATCGTCACCCATTCCGCCGGGGATCGCTTCAAGGTGGGCCTGTTTGAGATCGAGTTCATCCATGTGAACCACTCCATTGCCGACAGTGTGGCGGTGGCGGTAAAAACGCCCCTGGGCACGGTGATCCACACCGGCGACTTCAAGATCGACCTCAACCCCATCGAAGGCGGCGTGTTTGACTTTGCCCGCTTCTCGGAGCTGGGCAAGGAGGGGGTTCTGGCCCTTCTTTCGGATTCCACCAATGTGGAGCGGCCCGGCTATTCCGATTCCGAGCATCATGTGGGCGAGAGCATGGCGGCCCTGTTCAAGGACTGCGATAAGCGCATCATCGTTACCACCTTCGCCTCCAACGTCCACCGCATCCAGCAGGTCATCGACTGCGCCGCCCGCTATAAGCGGAAGGTGGGCATCACCGGCCGCAGCATGGAAAATGTGGTCAAGCTGGCCGCCGAGCAGGGCTATCTGAATGTGCCCAATGGCGTGCTGGTGGAGATGAACAAGCTCAACAGCCTCCCGCCCCAGAAAGTGGTCATCATCACCACCGGAAGCCAGGGCGAGAGCATGTCGGCCCTGTACCGCATGGCCTTTTCCGAGCACCGGCAGGTGAAGATCACTGCGGGGGACCGGGTCATTATCTCGGCCTCTGCCATTCCCGGCAACGAGCGCACGGTGACCAAAGTCATTGACGAGCTTTTCTGGAAGGGCGCGGAGGTCATCTATGACCGCTCGGCGGATATTCATGTTTCCGGTCATGCCTGCCAGCAGGAGCAGAAAACCATGCTGGCCCTGACAAAGCCCCGTTTCTTCATTCCCATGCACGGCGAGCACCGTATGCTCTGCCGTCATGCGGAGCTGGCCAAGGAAATGGGCATGGAGGCGAAGAATATCGTCATCGCCCAGTGCGGCGATGTGATCGAGCTTTCCGAAAAGACGATCCGCAAAAACGGCAAAGTCCCCGCCGGACGGGTGCTGGTGGACGGTACCGACACCGAGGGTGTGGGCAGCGTGGTTTTGCGGGACCGGCAGCATCTGGCCCAGGACGGCATGCTGGTGGTCATCATGACCATGAGCAGTGAAGACGGCAGCATGATCTCCGAGCCGGAGATCATCTCCCGGGGCTTTGTGTATATGAAAGACAATGCCGAGCTTATGGAAGAAGTGCGCCGGGTGGTGAACGAGAGCATCGAGTCCTGCGAGCGCCAGCACATCACCGACTGGGCCGGCATCAAGGGTCGTGTGAAAACCAACCTCAGCGGTTATCTCTATAAGGTCACTCACAACAGTCCCATGATCCTGCCGGTCATCATTGAGGTGTAAGATGTCCATTGCATTGTTTGACGCCCATTGCGACACCCTCCGCCGCTGCTGGCTGGAGGAAAAGAGCGTCCGGGATGCCTCCCTGCATGCAGGGCTTTCCAAGGCCGGGGGGATCGCACCCTATGATCAGGTCTATGCCATCTTTACCGACCGGGCCGGCTATGCCGGCTACTGCGCCATGCGGGACATCGCCCGGAAAGAACGGAAGGGGAACTATATCCTTTCCATCGAAGGCGCGGAGGGCATCGATTGTGATATCGATAAGCTGCCGGCGGTTTATGGGGACGGCGTGAGAGCCATCAATCTCACCTGGAACTATGACAATGCCCTGGCCGGGGCGGCCATGGGCAGCGGTTCTGGGCTGACGGATAAGGGCCGGGCCTTTCTGGGCCGGATGGAGGAGCTGGGGATCCTGGCGGACATGAGCCATATTTCCGAAAAAGCTTTCTGGGATGTGCTGGAGGCGGCAAAAAAGCCGGTGATCGCCAGTCACTCGGACAGCCGGGCGCTTTGCGATGTGCCCCGGAATCTGACCGATGAGCAGTTTTTGGCCATCGTAAAAAACGGCGGCTGCGTGGGCCTGAACTACTACACCGGTTTTCTGGGCCTTACGGAGGATATAAACGCCATCCTGGCCCATGCGGAGCATTTTCTGGCGCTGGGGGGCGAAAAGCATCTGGGGCTGGGCTCGGACTTTGACGGCTGTGATCTGCCCAGAGATCTGCAGGGTCTGCAGGATGTGGGAAAGCTCTATGAAGCCATGCTTCGGCGGAACTGGCCGGAGGAGCTGGTGCGGGATATTTTTTATAACAATTTCCGGAGGCTTTTTGATGAACATACAGATATTCGGGCGCAGCAAGTGCTTTGACAGCAAAAAGGCCGAACGCTATTTCAAAGAGCGCCGCATCAAGTATCAATACATCGATATCAACCGCTACGGCATGAGCCGGGGCGAGCTGAACAGCGTGAAAAACGCGGTGGGCCTGAAGGCGCTTTCCGACGCGCCGGAGGTGGAATACCTGGCCTACGACGCGGACAAGCTGGAAAAGCTGTTCGAGTGGCCGGAGCTCATCAACACTCCCATTGTCCGCAACGGAAAGCAGGCCACCGTGGGCTACTGCCCGGAGGTCTGGAAGACCTGGGAATGAGCCCAGCAGGGGAGAGTGTTGAGCCGAGATTTTCGGCAAAATGCCCTTTGAAAGTCAAGGCCCGGCTGTGATATAATCCATTTACTGAGTAGCAGAAAAAATGCGTAAGTCCAAGTTTAGGGACTTACGCATTTTTTATTTTGCGGAAAAGAGGTTTTTATGGAAAAAGCAAATGATTTTCTGGAAAAGGAGCCGGTAGGCCGCCTGATGCGGAAGTTTTCCGTGCCCTGTGTGATCTCCCTTCTGGTGGCGGCGCTTTATAACATCGTTGACCAGGTGTTTATTGCCAATGCGGCTTATCTTGGCTCCTGCGGTAATGCGGCAAACACGGTGGTCTTTCCCCTGACGGTGGTGGCGCTGGCTGTTGCGGTGATGATCGGCGACGGCTGCTGTGCTTATGTGAGCATCTGCCTGGGGGCGAACAAGCAGAAAGATGCCGGCGGCAGCATCGGCAGCGCGGTGATCCTCTCCTGCCTGGCGGGCATATTGCTGATGGTGCTGTATTATCTTCTGGAAGTGCCCTTGCTCACGCTTTTTGGCGGCAGGGTGAACGAAGAGACCTGGCGGATGTCCGTTGAGTATTTCCGCTGGATCTGCGCCGGTATTCCTTTTTATGTGTTTGGCCAGGCCATGAACCCTATTATTCGCTCCGACGGCAGCCCTCGTTTTGCCATGGTCTCCACGCTGGTGGGGGCGTTCATCAATATTGTTCTTGATCCGCTGTTCATCTTTGGTTTTCACTGGGGCATGATGGGTGCGGCCCTGGCCACGGTGCTGGGTCAGGTGGTCACGGCGCTGCTGGCGCTGTGGTATCTGGCCCATATGAAGGCGGCGCGGCTGGAAAAGGGCAGTTTCCGCTTCCACGGCAGACTTATGAAAAAGTATCTGCCGCTGGGGCTTTGCAGTCTTTTGTCTCAGATCTCTCTGGTGGCGGCTATGGCGGCCATCAACAGCATGGTGCGAAAGTACGGCGCCATGGATGCGGTCTTTTCCCAGCCGGAATTTGCCCAGATTCCCATGGCGGTCATCGGCATTGTGATGAAGTTCTTCCAGATCGTGATCTCCATTGCGGTTGGCATGTCCGCTGGCTGTATCCCTGTTGTTGGCTATAATGTTGGTGCCCGGCGGGCCGACCGAGCAAAGGCCATCTTTACCCGGCTCCTTGTAGCGGAAGCGATTTTGGGTTTGGTGTCGCTGATCATCGTGGAATTTTTCCCCCGGCAGCTGATCGCCTTGTTCGGCGCTGCCAATGAAAGCCAGTACTATACGGATTTTGCGGTAAAAAGCTTCCGGACCTATCTTTGCATGATGGTGCTGGCCTGTGTGAACAAGGCGGCGTTTATCTTCCTGCAATCCCTGGGACGTCCCTGGGTGTCCACCATGCTTTCCGTGGTGCGGGAAGTAGTATTTGGCGTGGGCTTTGCGCTGCTGCTGCCGCTGTTTTTCGGGCTGGACGGTGTTCTTTATTCCATGCCGGTTTCCGATATTCTGACCTTTTTCCTCTCTGCCATTGTTATTGTGGATACTTACAGGAAGCTCTCCACGCCCGGGACACCAGCCTAAGGATGCTCCGGCCTGCGCGTTTTAACCGGTGTGATCCGTTCCCCTTTTTGTGAAAATTGGCCTTTGAAACGAAATATTACTTATGGTATAATATTTATATACTGTAAGGAGTGTGAAACCATGAAACGAGTCAAGGCGGCCTGCATCTGTCAGACCCTGCATTTTTCCTTGAAAGAGAGCCTGAGCTACGAATGCACACGGCGCACCGTGCAGCAGGAAGTGGAGAATTACAAGGCGGGGCTGGAACGGAGCCGCACGCAGTACCGCATCGTGGAGGAAATTCCCCAGGCGGACGGCTCTTTGATCCTGAAGATCATCAAGCAGTACAACAGCTCTGATGTGGGGGATTATCTGAACTGAAAAGGAAACGCCGCAGAGTTCTCTGCGGCGTTTTGTTTATTCGGTTTCGCATTGGGCCCGGAGGGTTTCGTAAACCTCCGGCAAATGTTCGCCCAGGTGGATACTGGTCAGATCGCTCATGCCGTTTTGACCACGTTTGGTCCAGATGTGAAAGCTGGTGGCCCGGTTGCAGCAACGGTCGCCCTGGTAGCATTCATACTGCAGCTTCAGCTTTTTTCCCTCGCAAAGAAGAAGCTTTGTCCGCACCGTGACGCTGCCGGGGTAGTAAAGGGGCGCCAGATAATTCAGCTCCAGATTTACCATGGCCGGGTCGATGCAGAGCTTGTTCATTTCCGTCCAGGGAAAGCCCAGTTTTTCAAAAATGTCCATCCGGGCGATCTCGTACCAGATGGGGTAGACGGCGTGATGCACCACGCCCATGGGATCACAGTCGGGGAAGCGGATGTCAATGGTGGTTTCGGTCATATTTTTTACCTCATAAAAAAGTCGCTGTGTCCATTGTAGCAGACACAGCGGCTTTTATCAATCGGGTTATCAGAGGCTCACGGGGTTCGTGGTCTCGTCCTTGAGGCAGTTGCGGGTGATGCCAAGGAGCTGGCGGGCATCCTCAGCGGTGGCGATCTCGCGGCCGGCGATCTTGGCCAGCTCCACGGCGCGCTCCACCAGCATGACGTTGGTGGCGATGATCTTGTTGCCGTCGGCGTCCTTGCCGTACATGACGTTGTCTTCCAGACCCACGCGCAGACCGTCGCAGCCCAGAGCCAGACCGGCCAGCATCATGTTCATGTGGCACTTGCCGATGCCGGAGACGGACCAGGTGGCGCCGGCGGGCAGCTTGTTCACAAGGAAGGCCAGGTTCTCGGCGGTGCCGGGCATGGAGCCGCCGACACCCATGATGAACTGGATGTGGGGAGGCTGGGGGATGCCGTGCTTGTTCACATAGTACATGACGGAGTCGATGTGGCCGGTGTCGAAGACCTCGAACTCGGGCTTCACATCGTGCTTCACCACTTCCTGCGCCAGCAGGTTCAGGAAGCGGGGGCTGTTCTCGAAGATGTAGGAGTTGGCCCAGTTGATGGTGTTGGGGTCGAAGGAGCACATCTCGGGCTTCAGCGCGCCCAGGTGCTGCAGGCGCTTGTAGTCCTCGTACTCGCCGCCGGAGGTGGTGAGGTTGATGA
>CAZSAX010000050.1:0-13144 GCA_964605075.1 uncultured Oscillospiraceae bacterium | reverse complement strand
GCCAACTGGTGGATCGCCCTGCTTGCCATCGCCATCGTGATCGTGGCCAACATCTGGGGCAAGGGCATGATCAAGATCATCCCCATCCTCCTGGGCGTGGTGGGCTCCTACATCGTGGCTGCCTTCTGCGGCCAGGTGGACTTCACCGCCGTGAAGGAAGCCGCCTGGATCGGCCTGCCCTTCCAGTGGAAGAACACCGTTTTCGGCATCTTCACCTCCGGCAATGTGGACACCAGTCTCCTGCTCACCTCCGTGATCACCATCGCCCCCATCGCCATCGCCACCATGGTGGAACACATCGGCGATATCTGCGCCATCAGCTCCACCTGCGAGCGTGACTATATGTCCGATCCCGGCTTCCACCGCACCCTTCTGGGCGACGGTCTGGCCACCACCCTGGCCGCTCTGTTCGGCGCCCCCGCCAACACCACCTACGGCGAAAACACCGGCGTTCTGGCCCTGACCAAGGTCTACGACCCCAAGGTCATCCGCATCGCTGCCGTGCTGGCCGTGATCTTCTCCTTCTGCCCCAAGTTCGCCGCCATCATCAGCTGCATGCCCACCGCCACCATCGGCGGCGTGTCTCTGGTGCTGTACGGCATGATCTCCGCCGTGGGCGTGCGCAACGTGGTGGAAAACCAGGTGGACTTCACCAAGAGCCGCAACATCATCATCGCCGCCCTGATCCTGGTGCTGGCCATCGGCATCAAGTACTCCGGCTCCGGCGCCATCGAAATGGGCCCCATCTCCCTGTCGGGCCTTGCCGTGGCTGCCCTGGTGGGCATCATCCTCAACGCCGTCCTCCCCGGCAAGGACTACGAGTTCCTGCAGGAACACGAAGGCTCCCAGTCGGTGAACTTTAAGGTTTAAAGTTCACCGCGGATTGGATCTGCTCGGCCGAAGTGAATTCGGCCGGCGTAAATCCAAAAGCTTGCTTTTGGATTTACGCCCGCTCCTGCGGGCGACCCGCTCTGACCGGGCTTTGCTGACGGTCAGCTTCCCCAAAATACAAGCGGCAGGTCAAAATTGACCTGCTGCTTTCTATATGATAAACTTTTGAAAAAAACACCTCTTTCGGAGGAACATTCTATGGAAACGATAAGCGCCCTCGTTGATTCCCTGGCCCCGGAGCTGAAGGAGCTGGCCCGGAACATCCATCAGAACCCGGAGCTGGGTCTGGAGGAACACAAGGCCTGCGCCTGGCAGACCGAGCTTCTGCTGAAGCACGGCTTCGCCCTGGAAACGGGCTACTGCGGCCTGGACACCGCCTACAAGGCCAGCTACAAAAGCAAAAAACCCGGCCCTGTGATCGCCATGCTGGCGGAATATGACGCCCTGCCGGGCCTGGGCCACGGCTGCGGCCACAACCTCATCGCCATGGTGGGTGTGGGCAGCGGCATCGCCATAAAGCCTCTGGTGGATGAATACGGCGGCGAGGTCCGCATCTACGGCACCCCGGCGGAGGAGACCTACGGCGGCAAGGTGACCATGGCCAAGGCCGGCGCTTTCGCCGACTGCGACGTGGCCATGATGGCCCATCCCGGCTATGAGGACCGGGATTCCATGAACTCCATCGCCATCCGGGCCTTCCAGATCGAATTCTTCGGCAAAACCGCCCACGCCGCCGGCAACCCGGAGGACGGGGTGAACGCCCTGGATGCCATGATCAACCTTTTCAATCTGGTCAACGCCCTCCGCCAGCAGACAAAGCCCGACGCCCGCATCCACGGCATCATCACCAGCGGCGGCAAAGCCCCCAATGTGATCCCGGACTATACCTCCGCCCTGTTCTATGCCCGGGGGGAGAAGATGGCCTATGTGAACGAGCTGTATGCAAAGATCGCCGCCTGCGCCCAGGGGGCCGCCCTGGCCACGGGCTGCACCGTGAAACTGAGCAAGGCGGAAGAGGATTTCATGGACCAGTGCAGCAACCACTATCTGTCAGAGCTCATGTGCGACCAGGTGGAGATGCTGGGCCGGACGGTGAACCGCACCGGCTGCGCCGTGGAATCCGGCTCCACCGACATGGGGGACGTGAGCTATCAGTGCCCCGCCATCCAGCCTTATTTCCGCATCGGTGAAGCCCCGGACGGCAATGTGAACGCCTCCCACACCCCCCATTTCGCCGCCTGCGCCGGCAGCGAGGAGGGGATGGAGGCCGGCCTGACCTATGTAAAGGCCTTTGCCCTGACGGCCAAGGAGCTTTTTACAAAGCCCGAGCATCTGGCCGCCATCAGAACCGAATTTGAGGCCATGCCCAAACCCTGAATGCAAAAACCGCAGCCGTCCGGCTGCGGTTTCCCTTTATGCAAGCTCAATAAAAAGCGCTCCGTCTTTCTCAAAGACCCGGAAGACCGTTTCATAGGTCTCCAGCGGTGTCTTGTCCTCCCAGGGGCGGGCATAGGAAAACAAAAGCCTTCCTTCGCCCTCCGCCTCCGGCGCAAAGCGGAACAGGCATACGCCCCCCACGCCGTCCCAGAGACCGCTGGTATCTTCGGGGATGTATTCTTCGCTCTCCAGGCGCACCGCCCCTTCGCCCTCCTGGCTCCAGGTCCAGGCATAGCCCGTGGTGGGATTGCCCTCCAGCCGTATCTCCAGCAGCTTCTGGTCTGGAACATAGGCGGAGTTCGGTATACCGGGATCGGCCTCCGGCGGCACGCTTTTGCCGCAGGCGCCCAGGCACAAAAGGCCCAGACACAAAGCCAGAAGCATCCACTTTTTCACAAAAACACCTCCCGGGGAAATGACGGTTTATTCTTTTTCTTTTCTGTGTTACTATAACAAAAACTGCGTCTTTCATCAATACGACGCACCGGCGGCACAAAAGTTCCGCCCATCTTCCTCAGGAGGAAAATATTATGACCATTCTTGTTCTCGGCGGCGGCCTGCGTGCGGCCACCGCCTGCTACCTGGCCAAACAAGCCGGCCACCGCGTCATCCTCTGCGATAAAAAGCCCGGCGGGCCGGCTTCCGGCCTCTGCGACGAATTCATTCCCTTCGCCCCCAATGCCCTGCCGACGGCGGACTGGATCCTGCCCGCCGGGGCGGACAGCGTCCTGCTTTCCGCCGCACGGGGTGAAAAACTTCTGTTTGACCCGGAGGCCCAGGCGGTCTGCACCTCCAAGCTGGCCGGGGATGATCTCCTGGCCGCGCACGGCTTTGCCCGGCCCCGGCGCTTTCCCCAGGGCAGCGAGCCCTACATCGTCAAACCCGACCGGGACAGCTTCGGCCGGGGCATCTGGGCCACGGAGGACTTCTGCGAGGTGGGCGGAGCGGTGAACGCCAACTTCCTCAGCCAGGAGGAGCTGAACGGCCCGGTGGTCTCCGTGACCGTTTTGGGCGCCCCCGGCGCTTATGCCGCCGGCCCGGTGCTGGCCCTGGAGCCCGACGACCGCTACGACCTCTGCCGGGCCAGCCTGCCCGCGCCCATCCCGGCGGAAGCCCAGGCCGCCTTTTCTGCCGAAGCCCTGCGCCTGGCGGAGCTGCTGGGGGTGGAAGGACTTCTGGAGGTGCAGGCCGTGTACCACGGCGGGCTTTGCAAGATCATCGAGATGAACGGCCATTTCCCGGAGCTTTCCGCCCTTTGCCTGCTGGCCGGAGGCACGAATCTGGTAACTCAGCTCATCGCCCGGGCGGAAGGGGAGAGGCCCGTCTTTGCCGAAAGCGCTGCCCCCGTCGGCGCCGTCTGCCGCAAGGACGGCCAGCCCGCCGGCCGCCGGGACGCCGGGGACGAGGGCCCCATGCAGCCCCTTTCCGACGGCATCGGCTTTGCCGGCGCCCGCTACCGCCTTTGTGGGGAGACCTGATTTCTAATCTCTTTCTAATTTTCTCTGCATGGGCATCTAATTTTTCTCTGTTACGATGCAGCCATGAGAAAAAACAAGGAGGTTTTTGCAATGACGCATCTTGAAATGGTGGAAAAGCTCCGGGAGGCCACGGGCCTCGGCTACGAGGAGGCCAAAAACGTGCTGGAGCGCAACAACTGGGACATTCTGGACGCCATGGTGGAGCTGGAGCGCAGCGGCAAGACCAGCGGCTCCGCCAGCTACAGCACCCCGGAGAAAAAGCCCGTTTATACCACCCCCGCCGCTTCCCGGAAGAAAAAGGCGGACAACGGCTTCACCCGGGCCATGAAGTGGTGCTGGGAGCTGATCCTTCGCAGCTGCCGCAACAACCTGGCCGCCATCCGCAAGGGCGATACCATTCTGGAGCTGCCCATCCTGGTGTTCCTGATCCTTCTGTGCGCCTGCTTCTGGGTCATGGTTCCCGTCATGGTGGTGGGGCTGTTCTTTGACGTGCGCTACCGCTTCCAGGGCCCGGACATCAACGGAAAGCTGGCCAACGCCGTCATGGACTCCGCCGCGGACGCCGCCCAGGACCTGCGGGAAAAGGTCCGGGAGAAGATCGACGAGGAGAAGGATCCCAATTCCTGAACATAAAGCGAGGTGAGGGCCGTGTCCCGCATACTCATTGTCGAAGACGAAGAAAAAATTGCCCGCTTTGTGGAGCTGGAGCTCTGCCACGAGGGCTATGAGGTGGGCAAGGCCGCCGACGGCCGCCGGGGCCTGGAGATGGCCGAGAGCGGCGGCTGGGATCTGGTGGTGCTGGATATCATGCTGCCCGGCCTGAACGGACTGGAGGTGCTGCGCCGGCTGCGGCGCAGCTCCGACATCCCCGTCATCATGCTCACCGCCCGGGACGCGGTGATGGACAAGGTCAGCGGCCTGGATCTGGGCGCGGACGACTACATCACCAAGCCCTTTGCCATCGAGGAGCTGCTGGCCCGCATCCGGGTGCTTTTGCGAAAAAAAGCCGCCCGGGCCCCGGAAAAGGACGACAGCCTGCGCTGGCAGAAGCTTTGCCTGAACATCCCGGCCCATACCGTCCACTGGGACGGGGAGGAGCTGAGTCTAACCGCCCGGGAATTCTCGCTTTTGCAGACCCTGCTGGAAAACCGGAACATCGTTCTGGCCCGGGACACCCTGCTGGAGCGGGTCTGGGGCTATGACTACGCCGGCGAGACCAACGTGGCGGATGTTTACATCCGCTATCTCCGCCAGAAAATCGACGACCGCTTCGGAGTCAAGATGATCCAGACCGTCCGGGGCGTAGGATATGTGATCAAAGATGTCTAAAAAACACCTGCCATCCCGCCCCATTGCCCGCCGCATCAGCGCCCACTACCAGTGGCGGCAGCTTTGGCGCGGGCTTTTGGGCGATCTGCTCGCAGGTTTCCTGGCCCTGGCCCTGTGGTGCATTGCCGCCGAAGTGTCGGTGCTGGGTTATTTTGACCTGCAGGGCAGCCGCTGGTTTGAATCCGCGGCGGCCTCCGCCGAAAGCGGCGCCGCGCTCTTCACTATCCGCTACTGCTTCGGCCCGGAGGGGGCCCTGTTCGTCAACGCCGGGCGCATCCTCTTCGTTCTCGGCGGCACCCTGGGGCTTACCATGAGCATTCAGCTTCTCGGCTGGCTGCTCCGCTGGCTCTCCGGCCCCCGCCGGCTGCGGAAATTCCTGCGCCCCATCGACTCCATCGCCGCCGCCGCCCAGACCATCTCCGATCCCGGCATGGACGAGGACCGCTTCCGGGACGTGGCCGAGGCCATCGACCACCTGAACGCCGCCAGCCCCGACGCCAAGCTCTCTCTGGGCGGCCAGATGACGGAGCTGGAACAGGCCGTGAACTCCCTCATCGCCCGTATGCACAACACCTACCGCCAGCAGATCCGCTTTGTGGACGACGCCAGCCACGAGCTGCGCACCCCCATCGCCGTGATCCAGGGCTATGTGAACATGCTGGACCGCTGGGGCAAAAACGACGAAAAGGTGCTCCAGGAGGCCATCACCGCCATCCAGACGGAATCCGGCCACATGAAGACCCTGGTGGACCAGCTTCTGTTCCTGGCCCGGGGCGACATGGGCCGGCAGCGTTTTGAAAAGGAGACCGTGGATCTGGGCCAGATGCTTTCGGAGATCCGGGAGGAATCCCTCCTCATCGACGACCGGCATCCCTACACCCTGCTCATCGACCAGCCCTGCAGCCTCCAGGCCGACCCCGCCATGCTCAAGCAGGCGGTGCGCATCCTGGTGGACAACGCCGCCAAGTATACCCCGGAGCACGGAGCCATCACCCTCCGCCTGCAGCGGGAAGGGGGAAGCGCCCGGATCTCCGTGCAGGACGAAGGGCAGGGCATCGCCCCGGCGGATGCGGCGCATGTTTTTGAGCGCTTTTACCGGGGGGACAAGGCCCGCACCGCCTCCGGCGGCAGCGGTCTGGGTTTATCCATTGCCAAGTGGATCGTGGATCAGCACGGCGGCACCATCCGGCTCATCAGTTACGAGGGCCTCGGCAGCCGCTTCAGCATCTGCCTGCCCATGGATCCCTCCGCCGCTTTGTCACACATTTGACAAGCCAGGGCCCAGTTTTTAACTATTATGCACAAAAACAATATCCAAAAATTGTTCCAGGGGGAGAATCTGTTTCTCCCTCTTGTTTCTTGTCTGAATTTGCAATAAACTGATGTGTGCATTAACAGAACATTAATTAAATTTATAGATATTCAGAAAGGAGCCTTGTCCATGAAATTTCATCCACTGAACTGTGCCGAAGTGGAAAAGAGCATTCTGGATACGGATCATTCCGACGCCCGCCAGATCGGAAATGTTCATCTGGGCAAGCTCTATTTTTTCTTCCGCGTCCGCACCCGCCTGTACTACCTTCCCTACAGCCAGATCACCCGCTGCTTCCGCCGGGTGGAGCTGGTGGCGGCAAGAATGTGCTGCGGCAAGGGAAACTTTGAGATCGAAAACATCGTGATCTGCGGCGAAAACGACGAAGAGATCGCCCAGATCCAGCTGCCCGGCGCCAAGGCCGGCAAGATCCTGCTGGAGGAGATGGCCAGACTGGCTCCCCACTGCATCATCGGCAAAAAGCCCGACAAGGAACAGGAGGACAAGCCTTGACCACCAACGAAGCCCTGGAGCAGCTGCTGCGCTCCTATTCCGTTTACTATGACATCAACCGGGAAAACGTCGTTGAACCCTTCGCTGCGGAGGCCACGTTCCACGCCCACGATGAGCAGTACTTCTTCACCAAGGGCGCCAAGATGGACGAAATGGACTCCTTTGAGTACGTTTTCTTCCGGGAAAGCGAACACATGACGCTGGAAGAGGCCCGGACCCTGGACGAGCTTGCCTGGAACACCGGTATGGCCCGGGTCAGGCCCGGCCCCAAACACCACTGCTCCGACGTCGGCCTGATCCTGCTGGCCGACAAGATCGACGACGAAGTTTTCCGCTTCGTCAAAAAGCTCCGCCGCTACAACAGCTATAAGCTCACGCTTCACGGCTGGAGCCACTACCGTGTGGTTGCCCTAGAGACTTCAACCGGACGCACGGCCTTTAACCGAATGGGCCGGAATCTGAAGAAGCTCTTTCGCAATATAAAATAACCGTATAGGAGTGTTGACATGGCTATTATCATCATCCTCGCTGCCATTGCTCTGCTCGTCCTGGGCTATATCTTCTATGGCTCCTGGCTGAGCAAGCAGTGGGGCATCGACCCCAACAGAACGACCCCCGCGGTGGAAGTGAACGACGGCGTTGACTACGTCGCCGCGCCTCCTGCCGTGCTGATGGGTCACCACTTCTCCTCCATCGCAGGCGCCGGCCCCATCAACGGCCCCATTCAGGCCGCTGTATTCGGTTGGGTCCCCGTGTTCCTGTGGTGCGTGATCGGCGGCATCTTCGTCGGCGGCCTGCACGACTACGGCGCCCTGTATGCCTCCACCCGTCACGGCGGCAAGTCCGTTGGTGAGATCATCAAGTCCTCCATGGGCGACCGCGCGAAGAAGCTGTTCATCATCTTCGCCCTGCTGGTGCTCATCCTGGTCATCGCTTCCTTCGTGAACGTCGTGGCCGGCACCTTCTACTCCGACACCTGGGGCATCACCACCGGCGCCAACGTCACCGGCAATGAGACCACCGCGATGATCTCCATCCTCTTCATCGTCCTGGCCATCATCTACGGTCTGATGACCAACCGCTTCGGCGTGAAGACCCTGCCCGCCACCATCATTGGCCTGGTCCTGGTCGTCGTCGCCGTCGTCGTGGGCCTGAACGTCGGTCTGGCTATGAACCGTACCGCCTGGATCATCTTCATCGCCGCTTACATCACCATCGCTTCTCTGGTTCCCGTGTGGATCCTGCTGCAGCCCCGTGACTATCTGTCCAGCTACCTGCTGTACGCCATGATGATCATCGCCATCGTCGGCATCATCCTGTCCGGCATCAGCACCATCGGCGGCCCCGCCGAGTTCGACCTGCCCGCCTTCACCGGCAAGAAGGGCCTGTTCCCCACCCTGTTCATCACCGTGGCCTGCGGCGCCTGCTCCGGCTTCCACAGCCTGATCGCCTCCGGCACCACCGCCAAGCAGCTGTCCAACGAGAAGGACGCCAAGCCCATCGGCTACGGCGCCATGCTCATTGAGTCCGGCCTGGCCATCATCTCCCTGATCGCTGTCGGCATGGTCGCCGACAAGTACATCGTGGACGGCGCTTTCACCGGCGCTCCCGCCGTTGCTTTTGCTGACGGTATCGCCCTGATGTTCGGCGTTGAGACCGCTGCCATCTACAAGACCGTTTACGCCCTGCTGACCCTGGCTGTCTCCGTGTTCGCTCTGACCTCCCTGGACTCCGGTACCCGTCTGAGCCGCTACATGTTCGGCGAGCTGCTCCTGAAGGACGGCGAAGCCTCCTGGAAGGACGCCACGGGCATCCGCAAGGTCATCACCAACCCCGTGGTCTGCACCCTGATCATGGTCATCATCGGCTCCGTCCTGGGCGGTCTGTCCCTGTCCCAGATCTGGGGTCTGTTCGGCGCCGCCAACCAGCTGCTGGCCGGCCTGGCCCTCATGGCCGTCGCCGCCTGGCTTGGCAACGTGGGCAAGAACAACAAGATGTTCTACATCCCCATGATCTTCATGCTGGCCGCCACCCTGACCCAGCTGATCAAGACCGTCATCGCCAAGGTCGGCGCGGTCGCCGCCGGCGCTCCCTGGGGCGACTGGTTCCAGCTGATCTTCGCTGCCGCCATGACCGTCCTGGCCGTGTTCCTGGTCATCGAGGGTGTCACCACCTTCGCCAAGCAGCTCAAGGCCAAGAAGGCTGCCTGAGCCAAAAGCATTTAACACAAACAAAAACAGGAGAGCTTCGGCTCTCCTGTTTTTTTCAGCTTGTCAAAAAAGCCCGTACACGGGCTTTTTTCAAGCTATATTGGATCTGCTCGGCCGAAGTGAATTCGGCCGGCATAATCCTTGGGGCCCAAGGCCCCGCGGATTTGCGCCCGGCCCCGCCGGGCGGCTCGCCCTGCCCGGGCTTCGCGGCGATATGCCTGCTTCTTTGTCAGGCTCCAAAAATTAGCAAAAAAGCGGGCCTTGAGGCCCGCTTTTCGTCAGATTTTGATGAGTTCGTAGTCCCGGCTTCCCATGCCCAGCTTCCGGGCGTGGTCCAGGGTGACCTCCCAGGCGGTGTCGGGGTTGGCGGCGTGGAAGTGGTCGCCGTGGGGATGCTCGCCGATGCAGCTGCCGGGCACCACCGGCGCCGCATTCACCGCGTCGGCACAGGCCTGATCCAGCGCCACCGGGTCCAGGGAGGCGAACATGCCGATGTTGGGCACGATGGGCAGATCGTTGGAGCCGTAGCAGTCGCAGACCGGGGACACGTCCGTGACGATGCTGATGTGGAAGCAGGGGCGGTTCTGGCACACGGCCTTTGCATATTCCGCCATCTTTTTGCACAGCATTTCATTGGAAGAGCTCTGCCCCTCCTGGATGGCGTCCATGGGGCAGGAGCCGATGCAGCGGCCGCAGCCCACGCATTTGTCATAGTCGATGACCGCCTTGCCCCGGGGGTAGCTGATGGCGTTCTGGCCGCAGGCCCTGGCGCAGCGCCGGCAGCCGATGCAGGCCTTTTCCTTCACCACGGGCTTGCCGTCAGCATGCTGCTCCATCTTGCCAGCCCGGCTGCCGCAGCCCATGCCGATGTTTTTCAGAGCCCCGCCGAAGCCGGTGGCCTCATGGCCCTTGAAGTGACTGAGGCTGATGAACACGTCCGCCTCCATGATGGCCGCGCCGATCTTGGCTTCCTTCACATATTCGCCGCCCTCCACGGGCACATAGCTCTCCTCCGTGCCCCGCAGGCCGTCGCCGATGAGGATCTGGCAGCCCACCGTCAGGGGAGAAAAGCCGTTTTCCTGGGCCGCCTCCAGATGCTCCAGGGCGTCCTTGCGACGGCCGGGGTAGAGGGTGTTGCAGTCCGTGAGGAAGGGCTTGCCGCCGGCCTCCTTCACCGCGTCCACCACCACCCTGGCCCAGTTGGGCCGAAGGAAGGCCAGGTTGCCCGGCTCACCAAAGTGCATTTTGATGGCCACATATTTCCCCTCCACAGGCACGGATGCAAAATCCGCCGCCTTGATGAGCTTTTTCAGCTTGTCCAGCAGGGACGCGCCGCTCTCCGGCGTGCGCATGTCCGACCAGTATACCCGAGACGCCATAAATAATCCTCCCGCACTTGTTTTTTTCTCCAGTTTACACGATGCGCCCGCGTCTTTCAAGGCGTAAATAAACCGTAAACAAAAAGGCAGCGGCGCTGGAAACGGTTGACAAGGCGGTTTCGGGCCGTTATTATCTCAAATATGAAAACAAAGATTTTTATTTTAATATGTTTGTGCCTGGCCCTGCTTTCCGGCAGCGCCCTGGCCGCCGCCCCCGGGGCGGACAGCTACACCGCCGACATCCGCTTTGAAAACGGCCTGGCTCTCTGGGAGGGGCAGGGCGTTTCCTGGGACGGCAACTGCCTGAGCCTGAGCCAGTCCGGCGTTTACCGCCTGGAAGGCAGCCTTTCCGGCTACATCCAGATCGACACCGCCGGCCCGGTGGAGCTGGTCCTGTGCGGCCTGAATGTGCAGAGCGAAAGCGTGGCCCTGTATGCCAAAAGCTGTGAAAGCCTGACGCTGACTCTGTCGCCGGACTTCGGCCAGAGCTCCCTGTGTCAGAGCGGCAGCAACAGCGATGCCGCGGCCATCCTCAGCCAGGTCCCCCTGACCATTCAGGGCGACGGCAGCCTGCTTCTGCAGGCGGAGGCCAACGGTCTGGTCACCGAGGGCGGCCTTACCGTCACCGGCGGCAGCATCGGCGTGGTCAGCGGTCTGGAAGGCCTGCGCGCCAAGGACAGCCGCATGGCGGCGGGCGATTTCGTGATCTCCGGCGGCAGCATCACCGTGAATGCCGGCGATCATGGTCTGCGGGCGGAGGACAGTCTGACCGTCACCGGCGGTCTGGTCACCGTCACCGCCGGGGGCGATGGTCTGAAGGGCGGCAGCATCCACCTCGCCGGCGGCAGCATCACCCTGAACGCCCGGGACGAGGGCGCGGACGCCGATCACTTCACCCTTTCCGGCGGCAGCCTCCTTCTGGAAAGCCAGGGCAACGGCGTGAAAGCCTCTGACATCATCGTCAGCGGCGGCAGCCTCCGCCTGACCGCCGCGCTGGACGGCCTCCACGCCGCCCAGGCGCTTACGATCACCGGCGGCGAGCTGGATCTTGTCTGCGGCGGTGGCGGCGGCGACGCCATCAACACCATCGACACCGGCAGCATGATGATGGGCGGCGGCGGTCGGGGCGGCCGGGGTGCCAGCGGAGAAGCCAGCGGCGAGGCCAGCGGGGAAGTCGGTACCGAAACGGCCGAAACCGCCGCGATCACCACCGCCGCGGCGGATGTGAGCGCCAAGGCTCTGAAGTCCGACGGCAGCATCACCATCACCGATGGCGTCATCACCATCTCCAGCGCCGACGACAGCATCCACGCCACCGGCAGCATCCTCATCGAAAACGGCTCTATCACCATCATCTCCAACGACGACGCCATCCATGCCGACGAGGACATTGTCATCAACGGCGGCCAGATCCTGGTGGAAGACTGCTTCGAAGGCATCGAGGCTTCCAACATCACCATCAACGGCGGCGACACCGACGTTTTCAGCGTCAACGACGGCCTGAACACCACCTCCGGCGAAATGGGCTTCATGCCCTTTGGCAGCAGCGGCAGCAGTTCGGTGTTCGAAATGAACGGCGGCACCCTGGACATCGTGATCACCGGCACCACCTCCAACCTGGGCGACGGCGTGGACGCCAACGGCAGCTTCACCATGAACGGCGGCTATCTCACCGCCAGCACCGTGGGCGGCACCATGGAAAACGGCCTGGACAGCGGCAGCAACTTCCTGGTCACCGGCGGCATCATCGCCGCCTCCGGCAACTCCGGCATGCAGGAAAGCGCCTCCGCCAGCTCCACCCAGTGCACCGCCGTGCTGAGTCTTGGCAGCTATGTTTCCGGCGGCACAGAATGTCTTGTCACCGACAGCAACGGCGAGGTCCTCATCGCCTATACCCCCGCCAACGCCTGCAACTGCATCATCGTCAGCCACCCGGACTTTGAGATCGGCGGCACCTACACCCTCACCGCCGGCAGTCTCACCCAGAGCTTCACCTTCTCCTCCGTGAGCTATTCCAGCTCCGGCGAGATGAGCGGCGGGCCCGGCGGCGGTTTCGGCGGCGGCGCCTCCGGCGGAATGCGCCCCTTCTGAATAAAAAACACCCCTTCTTCCTTGTGAATGAACAGGTCCAGTAAAAACGGACAATAGACAAAGAACCCCCTGATGTAGGAAAATGAAATTACTACATCAGGGGGGTAAATTATGTCCAGACAAAAATATACCCATGTGCAAGCCTTGCTTCCAGAGATACGAGCAATGGCGGCGGCGGGGAAAACAAAGCGAAAAATAGCAGAACACTTTGGGTTAAGGGACAAGTATGTCGTGAAGCAACTGCTTACCCGGGAGCGTCGTAAAGAAGAGAAGATAGCGGCCGGAATAATGCCTCGGCCTAAAGGCTGTCCACGTAAAGAAGCACTGCCAAGAGATGTGGTTGCCAAGCAGGCATATGAGATCAACCGGCTGAAGATGGAAAATAAGTTATTGCGGGATTTTCTGCAATTGACAGGAAGGAAGTGAGGCAGCGAATAAAATATCAGGTTATTTACATGAATCGTAACCGTTATCCGGTATCTGTGATGTGCCGGTTCTTCGGTG
>CAZSAX010000049.1:0-13297 GCA_964605075.1 uncultured Oscillospiraceae bacterium | reverse complement strand
AGATCCTGTGGCGCACGGTGAAGGCTGTGGTAAAGCGGGAGAATATTCTGTAAATTGGCGGGTGTACCGTGGAAGGCAGGCTTTGGCAGGCATGAAGATGACTATTGTGCCGAAGGTATTCTGCGCCGCTTATGTGGAGGGCGGCTACGAGATAGTGCGCATGGAAGATGCGGAAGAGAGCATGGAGGAGAATGAAAACTATGGCAGATGTGACAGTTTTGGTACTTACAAAAAATGAAGAGGTTAATTTACCGGATTGTCTCGAGTCATTAAAAGGGTTTGCAAAAAGAATTGTCGTAGTAGACAGTGAAAGTACAGATAAGACGAAAGCAATTTCAGAAGCTTATTGTGCCGATTTCTATGTTCATCCGTTTGAAACACATGCACGACAATTTAATTGGGGTCTGGACAATGCTGGAATAACCACTAAATGGACAATGCGCATCGATGCGGATGAACGATTGACACCGGAGCTTTCTTGTGAGCTTGAAGAAATAATGCAAGAGCATGATAACGATGATGTGAATGGCGTATCCATGGAATCGTGGCTATACTTTCTTGGGAAAAAGATTTGCTATGGCTGCCACAACAAAAGGAAGCTGATGTTGTTTAAAACTGGGCTGGGAAGAAGTGAAGACCGAAGGATCGATGAACATACATATCTGCTTCAAGGTACATCGGTATATGCGAAGAATCGCTTTATTCACTACGATTTTAAAGATATGACGCATTGGATTGATAAAATGAACTGGTATGCCACGAGAGAGATGCAGGATTACTTTTCTTTTCAGATGCAAAAAAAGGTGGATGCCATAGTGCTGGAAGACGAGGTAATTCAGCGTATCAGAAAGAAAAAATATGGAATTTACTACAAACTCCCTATGTTTTTGCGCTGTTGGATGTTGTTTGTATATAACTATATTTTTCGCTTGGGGTTTCTGGATGGAAAAGCTGGATTTGTGTACCACTATATGTATCACAGATGGTACAGAACATTGGTGGATGCAAAAATCTTTGAGCAAATAAACGTTACTAATAAGGATAAAAGGAATTTTGAAGTAAAGATTTAGTTGTGAGAGATTTTTAAATGAAAGTTTTAGTTATAAAGTGTAATCCGGTTGGCAGGGATGGGATTACAGCCATCATCTTTAACCTATTTAGGGCGATTGAGAAAAACGATCTAACCATGGATCTGTTGACTATTGAACCATTGGATGAGCTGCATTGCGAAGAAATACGAAGTGGTGGCGGGATAGCATATACACTCCCACGTAGAATGGCCAGAGTGCCATATTATTTTTTTAGGTTGATTAGACTGATCTGCAGTGGTGAGTATAATATTGTGCATGCCCATGGAAACAGTGCGACTCTTGCGATCGAAATGCTGGCCGCAAAGCTTGCAGGCTGCAAAGTGCGTATCGCACATTCGCATAATACTTCCTGTAAGGCAAAGATGGCGAACCGACTGCTTAAACCTTTGTTTCGATGCTGTTACACTCATGGCTTGGCCTGTAGCGATGCAGCGGGGAGATGGATGTTTGGAAACAGGCCTTTTGTTGTGACAAACAATGGGATCGAAACAAAACGATTCTGTTTTAATCGGGAATACCGCCAAGAAATCCGGGAAAAATTTGGCGTTTTGGATAATCATGTGCTTTTGGGGCATGTTGGACTTTTTATCAACACTAAGAATCAAGGCTTTTTGATTGATATTATGGACCAATTGAAGGGGCTAGGGGAAAAATACAAACTCTTGCTACTTGGACAAGGGGAACTCAAGTGTCAGGTCGAGAAAAAAGTTGCGGTGCTGGGGTTGGATAAGCAGGTGTTTTTTGCCGGCGTTTCCGATGAAGTGGAAAAGTATTATTCGGCCTTTGATCTGTTTGTGTTGCCATCGTTTTATGAGGGCTTGCCTTTGGTGCTTGTAGAGGCGCAGACCAGTGGCTTGCAATGCCTCGTTTCAGATACAGTTACAAGAGAAGTGGATAAGACCGGAAACGTCGAATTTCTTTCTTTGGCGGAAGGGCCGGAAGCTTGGGCGAAAAAGATCGAGACGATGACATCCGCGTTTGTTAATCGTGAATCAATGGCTGCGGAGGCGACGAGAAGAGTTCGTGGCAGTGGCTATGATATTCATGATGAAGCGATGAAGCTGAAAGAGTTTTACATAACTGCTTGTCAAAGCAAGGGATAAAGGAGTCGAAAATGCACATAGCTGTCGTCACAAGAAATATGTGTGCCGGTGGAGTAGAACGCGTGATTGCGCAGCTTTTGCATGCATGGGATTTGAAGGGAATTCAGTGCAGTCTTGTATGTGTTCATCCGCAGCCGGCATTCTATCATGTGGATGATGTGGTTGCGATTTATGAGATTCCACTATACTCAAAGAAACCCTATATTGACAAACTTAAAAAGTATTTGAAACTTCGGTGCTTGATGAAAACATTGAGGCCGGATGTTGTGTTGGCCATGCCCGAAGAAATTGGGGTTTTTGTGATTATGGCTATGCTGGGAACTGGGATTCCAGTGGTGGTCTCGGAACGGAACAACCCGTGGGTGATGCCAAACAAGAAGATCACTAGGTTGCTGCGAAGAATGGCCTATCCCTTTGCAAAGGGGCTCATCTTCCAAACCGAGCAGGCGGCGGAATTCTTTCCCCGTAAGCAGCGGGAAAAGGGTATTGTCCTGCCCAATCCGTTGGAATTGTCTCGTCTGCCGGAGGTGTATGCGGGGCCGAGAAGAAAGATTGTGGTCGGTGCCGGACGGTTGGATCAGCAGAAAAACTTTCCGCTGCTTATTCGGGCTTTTGCCAAGTTTTACGAAACGCACCGGGATTATAAGCTGGTGATTTTTGGCGAGGGAAAGCAGCGTGCGGAGCTGGAATCTCTGGCATCCGGGCTGTTGCCGGATGGTGTTTGGAGACTGCCGGGGCGTGTGCAGGATCTTCCGGAACAAATCCGGGATTGTGCCATGTTTGTTTTGTCCTCTGATTATGAAGGTGTGCCCAATGTGGTGATTGAGGCTATGGCCGTGGGCGTGCCGGTAATCAGCACAGATTGTGCGCCTGGTGGTGCGGCCAGTCTTATTCAAAACGAGGAAAACGGAATTCTGGTTTCTGTTGGGGATGAAAAAGCCTTGGCTGATGCTATGGCGGCGGTTGCGGATGAGCCGGTGTCGGCGAAAACCAAGGCAGCCAAAGCGGTGGGTATTCGAGATGTACTGGATGCCGGCAAAGTATCGGATCAATGGCTTGACTATCTGAGAAAGTGCGCAGGGAAGTAAGATTTTAACATGAGGATAGCGACCAGAAAAAATAACACCACATTGCTCAATGCGGCGTTTATATTGTGGCTGATCAGTGAAATTATGTTTGAACATACGATCTGGTCGCGCCTGGGGCTGATGATGTTTGTCGGATTTGCGCTTCTTGCGACACATCGGCTGTACTGGAATTACGGCCTGTGCTGGTATGCTATCTTCATTGCCTGGTCTGCCGTTAATTTGGTTACGGGGCACGCAGTGGACAATGGTCTTGCTTCCGAAATGACATTGACGCTGATGCTGAATTTGCTGTTTCTGTTTGCGTTTACCAGCTATTTCTGGTTTGTTAACGATGTTTACAGAATTCTGCATTTGTTCAAGTGGTCGGTTTTCTGGTTTAGTGTTGTTTGTTTAATTGGCGGGCTCTCCTCGGTTATAGAAGGGAAGCGGCTTGCAATTATGGGCATCAACGAAAATACCATTGCTATGCTGGCGGCCTATGCAGTGATTTTGTTTGCCAACGACGTGATGAATAAGCCGGGGAAAAAGGCGGTTAAAGAGTATGCAGTCATCGTAATTCTATTGATTACGATTCTGATGACAGGATCCCGGAAAGGTTTTATTATCCCAATTTTGGGCATCTATGTGCTTCTGTGCTTCCGTCGACCCAAGAAGTTTATGATTTACACGTTGCTGATTGCGGTGGTTGGAGGCGTAGCGTTGTATCTGCTGCTGCATGTGCCGGTGCTGTATGATTGGATCGGCTATCGTGTGGAACCCATGCTTCAGTTTTTGCAAAATGAAGAGCATTCGGATGCATCGATTGCCAGTCGATATAGTTACATTATGCTGGCGTGGGAAAATGCGAAAAAGGAACCGTTCTGGGGCTATGGGTTGGATTGCTTCCGAACGATGCGTTATGCATATGGAACCTATTCACACTGTAACTATGCAGAGATTCTATATTCTCTGGGCTGGACGGGCGTGATTATTTACTATCTTCCTTATATATTGGTTCTGGTGTGGGCCCCTAAGGCGGTGAAGAGGAATCGAATGACTACCGCATTGATGATGGCTCTGTTTGTCCCGTATGCAGTCTGTGATTATTTCAATGTGACATACTTTGTTCGAACATCCATAATCATTCCGTATATGGCGATGCTTACGGTTGGTAGGCAAGGGAGAAAACATGAAAATGAAACGATTTCTGGATAATCCCTATCGAGTATTTTCAGTTTTGGCACACCGAAGATTGTTTGATTGGCTGCCGGATAAAGCATTTTTGAAGCTTCAGTTTCGGGCTCAAATGGGAATGCACCTAAATCTGAGAAATCCACAGACTTTCAATGAGAAGCTCCAGTGGCTCAAATTGTATGACCGCAAGCCGGAATACACCATGATGGTGGACAAGCTCCAGGTACGGGATTATATTGCAGAAAGAATTGGGGAGGAGTACTTGATCCCGCTTCTGGGGGTCTGGGAGGATCCGGATGATATCGATTTTGATGCTCTGCCGGACCAGTTTGTTCTTAAGTGCACCCATAATTCCGGCCTTGGCATGTGCATCTGCAAGGATAAGTCCAAGTTGGATATTGTTAAGGTGAAACGTGAACTGCGCCGGGGGCTGAAACAGAACTATTACCTAACAGGGCGGGAGTGGCCCTATAAGGATGTACAGCCCAGGATTATTGCGGAAGCCTATATGGAGGATGAAGCTACCGGCGAATTGCGGGATTATAAATTTATGTGTTTTGACGGAGTTGCAAAATGCAGCTTTGTTTGTTCTGGGAGACACTCTAACGAAGGGCTTAATGTCACTTTCGTTGACAGAGAATGCAATGTGATGCCTTTCGAGCGACATTACCCCGCGCTTAAGACCATTGCGCTAAATCCGGAATTATATGGAAAAATGCTTGCTTTGGCAGAAGAATTGTCGGACGGCTTTTTGTTCGTTAGAGTTGATTTTTATGAGGTTAATGGATCAATTTATTTTGGGGAATTGACGTTTTTTCCTGGTTCTGGTTATGAAGAGTTTACACCGGAAGAATGGGATTATACTTTGGGCAGTTGGATTCGGTTGCCGAATAAAACGAGGGATTAATGGATCGTAAAACATGAGCGATATACTTGAACCCAAAATTGGAAAAGCAACTGCATGGTCTTCGGCGGCAGAGATCCTTGCGAAACTTATAACGCCTTTGGTGAATATAATTCTGGCAAGGCTTTTGACACCGGATGCCTTTGGCCTGGTGGCAACGATTACCATGGTAATCAGTTTTGCCGAGATATTCACGGATGCAGGTTTTCAAAAGTATATTGTTCAGCACGAGTTTTCTTCGGATGATGAGCTGGAAAAGGGGACAACGGTTGCGTTCTGGACCAATCTTGTATTGTCATGCTTTATCTGTCTGATTATTTTTGCTCTGCGGGACAAAATTGCCGTGTTGGTCGGCAGTCCCGAATTGGGTGGTGCAATCAGCGTGGCATCGCTCATGATTATTCTGACGGCATTTTCCAGCTTGCAGTCTGCCCGGTATAAACGGGCACTCGATTTTAAGACGCTGTTTTATGTCCGCATGGGAACGGCGCTCATTCCTTTGGTGGTAACTGTTCCGCTGGCAATTATGCTTAGAAACCATTGGGCGTTGTTGGGCGGTACATTTGCCAGCAACGCTTTTAGTGCTGTTGTGCTGACGATCAAGTCCAAGTGGCGTCCGCGTGCGTTCTATAGTTTTCGGATGCTAAAAGAAATGTTTTCATTCACTGCGTGGACATTGCTTGAAAGCATTTCGATCTGGCTTACTTCGTATGTTGATGTTTTTATCGTTGGTGCATTATTAAATAGCTATTATTTGGGGCTTTATAAAACCTCAATGACAGCTGTGAACTCCTGCATGGCAGTTATTACGTCTGCTGTGTTGCCGGTGATGTTTTCGACCTTGTCACGTTATCAAACGGATGATGCACGGTATCAAAAAACCTTCTTTGCATTCCAGCGGTGGACCGCGCTGTTTGTAGTGCCGATGGGGATCGGAATCTTTTTGTTCAGTGATTTGTTTACTTGGATTTTGCTTGGCAATCAGTGGACGGAGGCAAGCGGGTTTATTGGCTTGTGGGGGCTGACAAGTTCAGTTACACTGATCACCTCATACTTTGCCAGTGAAGTGTATCGAAGCAAGGGCAGACCAAAAGTTTCTTTTATGCTCCAGATGATACATCTGGCATTTTTGATTCCTTGTCTCGTTATTAGTGGTCAATATACCTTTGCGGCGCTCTATTCTGTGCGTGCTGGGGTTCGGATCCAGAGCGTGATAGCAGATTTTATTGTTCTGGCATTGATTTTTAAGATCTCCGCAAAAGATGTTCTTGAAAACATTTTTCCGTCGGTTGTTTCGGCGGTGATTATGGGTTTTACTGGATGGTTGCTCAAGAGTCTTTCGGGTGGATTAATGTGGCAATTTGCTGTGATACTGATATGTATTTGTGTATATTTCGCGGCGCTGTTTCTTCTTTTTCCCAAGGTGTGGCGAGAGGTTGTCCAGGCTGCTCCAATACAGAAGATACTGCACAGAATGAAACCACGAAAAGGATAAAAGTTTATGCTGACACCCAACATCCAACTGAATAACAAAACCATTCTGGTCACTGGGGCGGCGGGGTTTATCGGCGCGTTTCTGGTGATGGAGCTGCTGCGCAGGGTGGAGCCGGTGAGGATCGTCGGACTGGACAATATGAACGATTATTACGATGTGTCCCTCAAGGAGCATCGGTTGTCGGAGATCGAAAAACTGGCGGCGGAGCATCCGGCGTCCTGCTGGGAATTTGTCCGGGGGAATCTGGCGGATAGAGAGCTGGTGAACGGGCTTTTTGAAACCCATGGCTTTGATCTGGTGGTCAACCTGGCGGCGCAGGCCGGCGTGCGCTATTCCATCACCAACCCGGATGCCTACATAGAAAGCAATATTCTTGGCTTTTACAACATCCTGGAGGCCTGCCGGCATTACCCGACCGCGCATCTGGTGTATGCCAGTTCCAGCTCGGTGTATGGGGCGAACCCCAAGATCCCGTACTCCACGCAGGACAAGGCGGATAATCCGGTATCGCTGTATGCGGCCACCAAGAAAAGCAACGAATTGCTGGCCCATGCCTATTCCAAGCTTTACAATATCCCGTCAACGGGCCTTCGCTTTTTCACAGTTTATGGCCCGGCGGGGCGACCGGACATGGCCTATTTCGGCTTCGCGGACAAGCTTCGGAATGGGGAGAAGATTCAAATCTTCAACTATGGAAACTGCCTTCGGGATTTCACCTATGTGGATGACATCGTGGAAGGCGTGATACGCGTGATGCAGTGCGCGCCGGAGAAGGCCGGGGGCGAGGATGGACTTCCGCTGCCGCCGTACCGGGTGTACAACATCGGAAACAACCGCCCGGAAAACCTGCTGGACTTTGTGGACATTCTGCAGCAGGAATTGGTGCGGGCCGGCGTGCTGCCGGAGGATTATGATTTTGAGGCTCATAAAGAACTTGTGCCCATGCAGCCGGGGGATGTACCGGTGACCTATGCGGATACCGGCGATCTGGAGCGGGATTTCGGCTTTAAGCCCAATACCGGTCTGCGGGAGGGGCTGCGGCGCTTTGCGCGATGGTACAGGGCTTTTTACATGGAGGAACAAGAATGAAGATCGCGATCGCAGGGACCGGCTACGTGGGGCTTTCCATGGCGGTTCTGCTGGCGCAGCATAACACCGTGACGGCGGTGGATATTGTCGCCGAAAAAGTGGAGCGGATCAACGCGGGGCAGTCGCCGATCACGGATCGGGAGATCGAGGAATATCTGGAAACGCGCTGTTTGGATCTGCGGGCCACCACGGATGCTCAAAGCGCCTATAAAGAGGCAGAACTGGTGATCATTGCGGTGCCGACAAACTATGATGCCAGACGCAATTCCTTTGATACCTCGGCGGTGGAAAGCGTGATCCGGATGGTGATGGATGCCAATCCGCAGGCCTATATGGTCATTAAGTCCACGGTTCCGGTGGGCTATACAAAGGCGGTTCGGGAGTTGATGGGCTGCGACCGGATCCTTTTTTCTCCGGAGTTTCTCCGGGAGGGCCACGCGCTTTATGATAACCTCTATCCGTCACGTATTATCGTGGGCGCCGATGATCGGGATGAACGGCTGATGGAAGCGGCCCACTGTTTTGCCGGCCTGCTTCAGCAGGGCGCGGTGAAGGAGAATATCGAAACACTGTTTATGGGCTTTTCTGAAGCGGAGGCGGTGAAACTTTTTGCCAACACCTACCTTGCTTTGCGGGTGTCGTTTTTTAATGAGCTGGATACCTATGCGGAAACAAAAGGCCTTCAGACGCGCCAGATCATAGACGGCGTTTGCCGGGATCCGCGGATCGGCGATTATTACAATAATCCGTCCTTCGGTTACGGCGGATATTGCTTGCCCAAGGATACCAAGCAGTTGCTGGCCAACTATAAGGATGTGCCGGAAAACCTGATCGCGGCCATCGTGGAAGCCAACCGCACCCGCAAGGACTTTATTGCCGATCGGGTGCTGGAGAAGGCGGGGTATTATCGGTATCAGGACGATGAGGGTTACGACCCTCAGCGGGAGAAACATGTGGTCATTGGTGTGTATCGCCTGGCCATGAAGGCGGATTCGGACAATTTCCGCCAAAGCTCCATTCAGGGCGTTATGAAGCGAATCAAGGCCAAGGGGGCCGAGGTCGTTATTTATGAGCCAAGTCTGGCGGATGGAAGCACATTTTTCGGCAGTGAGGTCGTTAACGACTTGGATGCGTTTAAACAGCGCTGCGATGCGATTGTTGCCAATCGCTATGATGGCTGTCTGGACGACGTGTGTTCCAAAGTATATACCCGTGACCTTTACCGGCGCGACTAATATCGACGATTGCGTGCCGGCGTGAACCGGTAATCGAATAAGTATAAGGCGGCATTCCCCATGATTTCAAAAGAAAATGAATGTTTGTTAAAACTGCTTGCGGCAGGAATGCACGGCAGTAAAGTGGTGCAAACTACGATATCCAAGGATCTTTGGCAGTGCCTGTATGAAAAGGCACAGGCGCAGGCGGTCGCTCCGATGGTTCTGCAGGGGGCCCTGCCTATGAAAGAGCAGATGCCGCCGGAACTGCTTGATGTGTGGAAAAAGCAAACTATTGCATCGGTGGTCCGAAATGAACGAGTGATGGCGGTGCAGGATAAGCTACTTGTCCTGCTGGAGGAGGCCGAGATCCCCTGTGTTGTTCTCAAAGGATGCACTGTGGCCAGGTACTATTGGCGACCGGATCTTCGGACTTTGGGCGATGTAGATGTACTGGTGTCGCGGCAGGCGTTTCTGCATGCTTCTGAACTTTTGATTCAGCATGGCTATCGCCTGATCGAACAGGACAACGATATCCATGCCGAGTTTGTAAAAGACAAGGTGTTGGTTGAACTTCACTATACTGTTACAAATTTCCCCGAGCTTCCCGGCGCGAAGGTGGCGCAGGGAATCATGGCGGATTGCCTGATGGAGCGAAAAAAGGCAGTATTGGAGCGGCATACATTCCCGGTTTTGTCTGATGTACACCAGGCTTTGTCTCTGCTGCTTCACATGGAGCGACATATGGTTATCGGGGGCATTGGTCTTCGACAGTTGTGCGATTGGCTTTTGTTTCTGGAATCATTGCCCCAAGGATATTTTGAACAGAAGATCTTTTCCGCGGTAGAGGCTTGTGGCTTGGGGACATTTGCCAAGGCGCTGGCATGGGTTGGTGTTGAATATTTGGACATGGATCATGAACATGCACCGTGGTGCAAGAATGTAAATAAGGGTATGGCGGAGGAACTTCTGGCGGAGATACTGCGTACAGGAAATTTTGGCCGCGGGACGGACAAGGATGATGCCAGTTCTTACTTCGTAGATCGTAATGGTACGAAGAATTACGTGTTAGCAATGATCCGGAATCTCAACAAGCGAGCCCGACAGAACTACCCGCTTGCCAAAAAGTGTACGGTCACGCTTCCGTTTTTCTGGGTGAGGATTGCTTTTGTCTATTTGTTTCATTGGGGAGCGGGACGCAGCTCACAAAAGTCTTTGCGTAAGACATTGACCAATGCGCAGAACAGAAAACGACTTTACGGAGAACTACGGCTGTTTGACATCCAGAAAAACGACTGAGGGTTTCAATGAGCAGAATGCAGAAAAGACGAGATAAGACCCTGAGCCAAAAATGTTCTGCGCGCAGAACGCTTTTTATCGTGCTGATGGTCGTGCTGGGGCTGATTTTGCTTTTGGCAGGGGTGGTCTACGGCCTTTTCAGCCACTACTACGGCAAAATGAACCAGCCGGAGGAGCTGGCCCAGGAAACGGCGGCGCCGGCTTATGAGATCCTTGAGTGGGACGTGTTGGCAGCGCCTGCGGCCACGCCCTCGCCGGAGGATGCAATCGCCGACCTGGAGGCACGGCTGAAAGAAAATCTGGAAGCCGGCGCTGCAGAACTGGAATTTAATGAAAATATCTATAATATACTTCTGATTGGCAGCGACAACCGGGTGGACGAAACGGCTCGCAGCGACAGCATGATCGTCGTTTCCATCAACCGGGAAACAAAGACCATTGTGCTGACATCGCTGATGCGGGACATCTATCTGACTATGCCCGGATACTGGAATGACCGGCTCAACGCGGCCTATGCCTATGGCGGGCCGGAGCTTCTTATGGATACGATCGATAGCAATTTCGGCATTCCGGTGGATAAATATGTCCAGGTGGGCTTCCAGAGCTTTGAGGATGTGGTGGATATCCTGGGCGGTGTGACGGTGGAAATGTCTCAGCAGGAGCATGATGCGGTCAATGCGCTTGGGGGGGAGACCGGGTTTGAGCCTCTGGCCGAGGATGCGGTCGGGATGGTGGAACTGGATGGCGGTCAGGCCCTTGGGTATGTGCGCATCCGCAACGTGGGGGCCAGCGATTTTGACCGCACAGCCCGGCAGCGGGAGGTGATGAGTGCCCTGTTTGAAAAGGCGCAGGGCATGACGCTCACCCAGCTCAACGATCTGGCCAATGCGGTTTTGCCTCAGGTGAGCACCAACCTCAGTCAGGGGGAGATATTCTCCCTGCTTCTGAAGGCGCTGGAATATCTGGATTACGGGATGAAGACCCTGCGCCTGCCGGTGGACGGCAGCTGCTGGGATCTGGTGATCAACGGTATGTGGGTGCTGGGCATTGATTTTGAAACCAATCGCCTGGCCTGGCGGGAGACGGTCTTTGGTCAGGAAGAGACCGGCGTTGTGGAGTGAAACCAAATCTTTGGCTGTGGATTCCACAACCAAAGGTGACGCTTTCAGCTTGCCATCCAGGGGCTGTTATGGTATAATTGGGAAAAATATGGGGGGCACCCCTTGAGCAAGGAGAACTTTATGAACGCAGCACTTGTGGTTATGGCAGCTGGCCTGGGTTCCCGTTACGGCGGCATCAAGCAGATTGCAGGGCTTGGCCCGGCGGGAGAAATCCTGTTGGAGTATGCCGTTTATGACGCGCTGGAAGCGGGCTTTGACCGCGTGATTCTGATTGTAAAAGAAGAGATTCTGGAGGATGTGAAGCGCCTCTGCGGCGATCGGATTTCGGCCCTCACGGATGTGCAGTACGCCATCCAGAGTTTTAAGGACATTCCCTCGTTTTACAGCTTCCCGGCGGGGCGCACCAAGCCCTTCGGCACGGTGCATGCGGTGCTTTCCGCGGCGCCTTACATAGACCGCCCCTTCGCCGTGGTCAACGCTGACGACTATTACGGCAAGGATGCCTTTGCCAAAATCCATGACGGCCTCAAGCGGCTTCCCGCCCGGGGCGGCGCCAACATGGTTGGCTACCGGCTGAAAAACACCGTGAGCCGTTACGGCGCTGTGACCCGTGGGGTCTGCACCGAGGAAAACGGACTTCTCAAGAGTGTGGAAGAAACCTATGAGATCAGCCCCTGGCCCGACGGCAGCATCCACAGCGGCGAGGATAAGCTGCTGGACCCCGAGGCGCTGGTGTCCATGAATATCTGGGGCTTTATGCCCTCCGTGCTCCCGGCGATGCAGGAATACTTTGAAAACTTCCTGCGGGCGCTGCCGGCGGATGAGATCAAAAAGGAATGCCTGCTGCCTACCATGGTGGACGATATGATCCGGGCCGGCAGCCTCTCCGTGGAGGTTTTGTCCACGGATGCCCAGTGGTTCGGTGTGACCTATAAGGACGACCGGGAAAAGGCCATGCTGGCGCTGCAGAAGCTGCACAGGGAAGGCGCTTATCCCAAGACCCTGCGGGGCTGAAAAAACGAAAAAACGGAGTGGATGTTCCACTCCGTTTTTGTTTTTGCCGGATTATGTGTAGTATACAAACTGCATCTCGGCGATGCTGATGGTGTCGCCGTCTTCCATGCCCATGTCCTCCATGCGCTGGTAGACGCCGCCTTCCCGGAGCTTCCGGTCCAGGTACATGCGGCTTTCGTAGTCCGAGAAGTTGACCCGGGTGACCAGCCGGTCCAGCCAGTCGCCCTGAACGGTCCAGACGTCGCCGTGCTTGGCGATGGTGAGGTCCGCGGCGGTTCCAAGCACTACCTCGGGGGCCACATAGTCCGCCTCGAACACCGCTACGGGGGGAAGGTCCTTCAGCGCCTCGGCGGCGGCCAGCACCAGCTCCCGGGTGCCCTGGTGGGCGGCGGCGGAGAGCTCGAAGAAGGGATAACCCTTTTCCTCCACATAGGCCCGGAACTCGTCCAGCAGCTCCCGGTCCTCGCCCAGCAGATCGCACTTGTTGGCCACCACCAGCTGGGGCCGGTCGGCCAGCTCGGGGTTATACTCCCGGAGCTCGGCGTTGATGGCCTCGAAATCCGCGATGGGATTCCGGCCCTCGCTGCCGGAAGCGTCCACCACATGAATGAGCAGACGGCAGCGGTCCACATGGCGCAAAAAGTCATGGCCAAGGCCCGCGCCCTCGCTGGCGCCTTCGATGATGCCGGGAATATCCGCCAGGATG
>CAZSAX010000048.1:0-13382 GCA_964605075.1 uncultured Oscillospiraceae bacterium | reverse complement strand
GGCGCCGCCGTTGACGTTGATGAGATCCATCGTGTCTTCCCAGCCCAGGAGTTTGATGCAGCCCAGGCTCTGGGCGGCAAAGGCCTCGTTGAGCTCGATGAGCTGGATGTCGTCCATGGTGAGGCCGGCGTATTTCAGAGCCTTGGGCACCGCATAGACAGGGCCCAGACCCATCTGACGGGGGTCGTTGCCGGCGGTGCCCATGCCGATGATGCGGGCCAGGGGCTTCAGGCCCAGCTCGGCGGCCTTTTCCTCGCTCGTCAGGAGCATGGCGGAAGCACCGTCGTTGCGGCCGGAAGAAGAACCGGCGGTGACGGTGCCGGTGACTTCCTTGGCGTTGAACATGCGGCCGTCTTCCCGGGTCTCAATGCTGAACACGGGGCGCAGCCTGGCCATTTTTTCCTCGTTGGTGCTGCGGTTGGGGAATTCGTCGGTGTCAAAGACGATGGGGTCTTTTTTCTTGCCCTGGGGGATGACCAGGGGGACGATCTCGTCCTTGAAACGGCCGGAGTCGATGGCGGCGATGGCCCGGCGCTGGCTTTCCAGGGAGAAAGCGTCCTGCTCTTCCCGGGTGATGCCCAGGACCTCGGCCACCTTTTCGGCCGTGGCGCCCATGTTGTAGCGGCCATAGATCTCTTCCGGCTGGCTGCGGAACTGGCCCTCGGTGAGGGCGTCCACAAACTCGGTGGTGCCGGTGCCCACGCCCCAGCGGGCGTTGCGGACATAGAAAACGGCGTTGGACATGCTTTCGGTGCCGCCGGCGATGACCACGTCGTTGACGCCGGTCATGATGCTCATGACGCCGTTCTGCACGGCGGTCATGCCGCTGGCGCACTGGCGCATGACGGTGTAAGCGGAGCAGGCCTCGGGGATGCCCACCTTCAGGGCGGCCATACGGGCGATGTTGGGCTCATCGGAGGTCTGGCGGCAGTGGCCCAGAATGACCTCGTCGATCTCCTTGGGGTCGATGCCGCTGCGGTCCAGGGTGCCTTTGAGCACGGCGCAGGCCATGTCATAGGCGCTCAGAGGCTTGCAGGCGCCGCCCATTTTTCCCACCGCGGTGCGGCAGGCTTCCACAATAACTACATTTCTCGTTTCCATGATACAACGGTTCCGGACCTTCGGAACCTTTGCCTCCTGTCTGTGAAAAATTTTAAAGTGCATACGAAAACATTTTCTATGATAAACCTTGGAACGGTCCGAAAGTCAACACAGAATAAACAAAAAAATATGCCATTCCGGAGAATGGCATATAAAAGCTATATGGTTGCTCAGATCAGGTTCAGGAGCAGGGTCAGCACCACGAAAGCAATGGCAAACCACTTGGTCATCTTTGCCAGCTTGGCATCCCAGGTCTTGGCCTTGGCCTTGGTCATGAAGGTGTCCGCGCCGCCGGCGATGGCGCCGGAGAGGCCGGAGCGCTTGCCGCTCTGGAACAGAACAACCAGAGTCACGGCGAGGCCGGAAATGAGCTGAAGTATGGTCAAAACAATCGTCATAGCAATTCATCCTTTTCAAAATATCGCAAATGCGACTATACCATATATAGCCGCGCAAATCAAGTGCTTTTTTTCAAAAATAACAATTAAATGAAAATTGTCAGCACGATCGACAGCAGGCATATGCCGGAAAACACCAGCGTGCCGGGATTGCAGAAGGCGGTGCGGAACCGCTTTCCCGGTGCAAGGGCCATGGGCGCGGGCTCAAAGGGCAGCTTTTTGATGTGGATGCAGAACAGGACCAGGCCCGTCACTGCCCCGCAGATGATCAGCGCGCTGTAGCTCTGGAGCAGCAGATAGCTTAAAAAGCTTTTGACCGCCGGCCAGAGACTGTCGCCGCCGGCGGCAATGTTCCACAGGGAGAAGAGCGTTTCGTCGGCGTTATAGAGCTTGAGTACCAGCGGCGCGATAACGCTGCCGATAAAATTGATGAATGCATGGAGAAAAACGCTGTAGCGCAGGCGGCCGGTGCGAAGATAGAGATAGCCGAACACCAGGCCCAGGGCGAAGGCGTAGAAAAGCTGGCTGAGGTTACCGTGAAAAAGGCCGAACATGGCGGCAGAAAAGACAACGGCCAGGGGGCCGCCGTAGACATGGAGCCGGTCGATGATGAGTTTGCGGAAGATGAATTCTTCCACCACTGGGGCCAGGACCACTGTGATGATGGCCAGGAGTACCGGGCTGTCCAGCTCCACCATGGTCATCACCGGGTTTGTGGCTGCCACGCCGGGGATGAGCTGGAGCAGCGCGGTGACGGCGTTTCCCAGGAGATTGCCGGCGTACATCATGAAAAGGCTCACCAAGAGATAGGCCATCAGATTTTTGAAAGGGATGGGCGCGGGCTGGAGGGGTGTTTCCGGCGCCGTCTGAAACACCAGAATGCACAGCGGGAAAGCAACGGCGTACTGAGGCGCAAAGCTGGATAAAAGAACCACCCAGGCTTCGTCGGCGATTTGGGGGAAGAAACTGTAAAGAAGGGTAGTGATACCGGATTGGAGAACAAGGGTCACACCCAGCATGGTCAAAATGGCAAAGCCCACACGGGAGAAGTTTTTCCGGGCGCAGGAGATGCGTTCGTCCATATCAGATACCCTCCGTGCGTCGCTGGGACTCTGCCATCCGGGCGGCGCCCAGCGCAGTGGCGAAAGAGGCGTTGGGAGGGATATGAAACTGAACGTGACACAGCTCTCCCACTTTATCCAGCAGCGGCTGCGCCTGGGGGATCTCGGCTGCGCCGCCGGTAACGACGATCTGATCCAGGCCGCAGCTTCGTGCGGCAAAGGCCGCCATGATGCCGATGGTTTGATAAAGGGCGTTCAGCAGGGCCAGCGCGGTATCCTCAGGGGAGGTCTCCGCAGTCAGCTTGCCGAAATTGGAAACGGTCACATCGGCGTTCAGATCGAGCTGGGCGGTGTTGGAAAAATCGGAAATGTTCCAGTCCACCCGGCGCAGGTCTCCGCCGGCGGCCAGTTCGCTGATCCGGGGAATGCTGTCTGTGCCGAGCAGCCGCAGACCCAGCCCCGGCAGCATGCCGCCGCCGATGCCGCTGCCGCCCAGATGAAGGGTTTTATCCGGCGCGGCATGGAGAAAGGTGGTGCCGGTGCCGCAATTGACGACCAGGGCTTCCGTTAGCCCGGCCAGACGCAGGGCGCCCCGGGCGGTGGCTTCGTATTCAACGATCCGCTGCCCGGCAAAGCCTGTCCAATTGGTTTCATTGGCACGGACGCCGGTGACGGCAACGACCATTCCTTTTCCCGGCAGCATGGCCCGGGGATCCGCGTCCCGGGAGAGCCGGATGAATTCCGGCGGAGCGTCCGGGTGCAGAAGACAAATTTTCGTGCAGCTTCCGCCGCAGTCAATGCCCGCATAAACAGACATGGCGTTCTCCTTTGTGTGTTGTTTTAGTCCAGAATCTTTTTCACTGCTTCCAGCACCCGGGCGGGCTGGAAGGGCTTGACGATGAAATCGGCAGCGCCGGCTTTGATGGCTTCGATGACCTGGGACTGCTGGCCCAGGGCGGAGCACATGATGACCTTTGCGCCGGGATCGGCCTGCCGGATCTGCCGCAGGGCCTGGAGACCGTCCATGTTGGGCATGGTGATATCCATCAGCGTCAGGTCGGGCTGCAGCTCCTCATAGGCCTTCACAGCGGCAATGCCGTCCCCGGCCTCGCCGCAGATGTCGTAATCCGCGCGGCTGAGGATATCTTTGAGCAGCATGCGCATGAAGGCGGCGTCATCGGCGATGAGGATGCGTTTACTCATGGCGGCACCTTTCCATACGCTCCTGCTTTTCTTCTTCCGGCAGAGGGCGGCGCTTGGCGCTGTAGTCCCGGGCGGTGATGCGGATGACGCTGACCACGGCGGCCATTTTGTCATTAAATTCAAAGTCCTTGCCCGTCTGGGTTTTCATGAGGATGGAAAGACCCTTCTTTTTCTCCTCCATGTCCTCCAGGATCTCCGCCGTGCCCCGGCCCATGACAGAGGCATAGCCGATGCCGTAATGGCAGGCGGTGGCGCCTTCAAAGGGGACGATGTCGCAGTCGATCTCAAAAAAGACCCTGGGGTTGGCCCGGAGGATATCGATCTTCAGCCCGGTGAGGGCCCCGTGGAGATAGAGGCAGAGGGTTCCGTCCTCCAGGGTATAGCCGTAGTTCATGGGGACAACATAGGGCTCGTCCCCGTTGATCATGCCCAGATGGACGATCTTGGCGGTATCCAGAATATAACAGATCTGCCCGGAGTCTGTGACTTCCCGCTCCCGGCGGGTCATGCCGTGTTTTTTCATGGTCTGGCCTTCCTTTCTGCCTTTGCCTCGCTCCGCTCCAGAAGAACGACGGTTTCGATGTGGCGGGTGTAGGGGAACATGTCCACCGGCTGGATGCGCCGCACCCGGTAGCCGTTTTTGGTGAGATAACGAAGGTCCCGGGCCTGGGTCTCCGGGTTGCAGGAGATGTAAACGATCTTTTTCGGGCCAAGGCGGGTCAGGGCCACCAGGAACTCCCGGCTGCAGCCCGCCCGGGGCGGGTCGGTGAAGACCACATCGGCCTTTTCGCCCTCCAGCGCCATGCCGGTCATGAATTCTCCGGCGTCGGTTTTGAAAACACGGACGTTTTTCAGCTCGTTGAGCTTCACGTTTTCCTGGGCGTTTTTCACGGCGTCGCCGTTGGATTCCACGGCCACCACATCTAGGGCCTGGGAGGCTGCCAGGATGCCGATGGTGCCCACGCCGCAGTAGGCGTCCACCACCCGCTCCCGGCCGGTGAGGCCGGCAAAGTCCACGGCGGTGGCGTAAAGGGTCTCGGTCTGGACCGGGTTGATCTGGAAGAAAGAGCGGGCGGAGATGCGGAAGCTTCGGCCGCAGAGACGGTCGGTGATGTACCCGGGGCCATACAGAACTTCCTCCTTTTTGCCCAGAAGAAGATTCAGCCCCATGCTCACGCACTGCACCATGGTGGTGATCTCCGGACACAGACGCAAAAGCTCTTTTACGAAATCTGCCTTGCGGGGGAAGGGGCCGGGGGCGGTGCCGAAGGCCACCAGGATCTCGCCGCTCTGCCGGCCCACGCGGACCGTTACAAAGCGCAGAAAGCCTTTTCCGCTGTGTTCGTCAAAGGTTTTGATGCGGAAGGAGGGGAGCAGCTTGCGGACGGCCGCGATGATCCTTTGGGCTTTTTCGTTTTCCAGGCCGCAGTTGTTGACCTTGACGATGCGCCCGCTGGAGGACTGCCACACGCCGGAGATCACATGGCCCTGGGAAAAACCGAAGGCGGTGCTGACCTTGCAGCGGTAGTGCAGGGGCTCATCCATGCCGAGGATGGGCTCAATGTGACCGAAGCGACCCAGAAGCTCCGTGACGATGCGCTGTTTGTAGCCAAGCTGCCGGGGATACTCCACATCCAGCTGGCAGCCGCCGCATTTTTTATAAACGGGACAGACAAAAGGGCTGTCTGGAATGTTCTGCATTCGCCTTACTCCTTGTTATCGTCTTTGTTGGGGAAAAAGATGTGGGCAATCAGCCGGGACATCACAGCGGCAAACAGGAAGCAAACGCCCCAGATGCCGAATAGCTGAGCGATGAAAGGCTTGCCGCACTGGGCCTGCCAGACCGGGGTTAAGCGCCCCTCCGCGGTGAGAAAATGAAAGATGATGTATGTGAAAACAAAAATCACAAGGGCCAGAAGAAAGGACCAGCGGGAGAGTTTTTTCAGTTTCTGTTTCATGGTGATTCCTTTGTGTTTGGTTTTTTAGCCAAAATTCGTTATTTTGTTGATACCGGAAAAGGGGGGCGATCAGTAGCCGCCCAGGGATGCCTTGATGAGGTAGAGAATGAAAATGTGAACGGGATAGAAGGCGTAAAAGGCATAGGCCGCCGCCTTGCCGCGGATGAATCCCCGGCGGCCATTATAGAGATTGATGGGGATAAAAGCCAGGCCGGCCTTCCAGGTCGTAGACAGGAAGCAGCTGCCCACGATAGCCTGGGCCAGGGCGTCTTTCCGAAGGAAATACATAGCCAGAATGAAGCCGTAGCCACTGGCACCGTAGTCCGCGTCCAGAAGAACAGAGGAAGCAAACAGTACTGTCAAGGACAGGATCTGCTTCCAGCGCGTGGTCCGGAACATATCATAAGCCCAGATGCCGAGATAGCCTAGCAGCAGAGTAAAGAATACATTCTGGCTGGCGTAAAACAGAGTGCCACTGTGTTCCAAATTCCAGGGAATCTCCGAAAGGAATGCGAAGACCAGCAAGCGCAGGGCATATTTCCGCCGGTCCCGGGTGTGGAGAAAGCCCTCTACCAGTAAAAAGCAGAAAATAGGAAAAGCCAGTCGGCCTGCGAAGCGCATGAGGGTATAAAGGCTTAGGCTGCGGCCAGGCAACGATAAGATAACGGTGCTGGTGGGCTCGCGAAAGACGAAGGCAATGTGGTCGAAAAGCATGGTCACCGCGGCCAGAAGTTTTAAAGAGCTGCCGCTAAGGATCTTCCATTTTTGCGGGATAAGACTTATGTAGGGCATGTTGTTTCGCTTCCTTTATGGTTTCCTTGGTTTTGCATAAGAATCTCGAAAATTTTTGGGAATATTTACTCTGCGGCGGAACGCTTAAGAGATACCACGCTTTCCACATGCCGGGTGCGGGGGAACATGTCCACGGCGGTGGCGTGGTTGGGGGTGTAGCCGTTTTCGCTGAGGATTTTCAGATCCCGGGCCAGGGTGGCGGGGTCGCAGGAGACGTAGACCAGGGTCTCCGGGGCCATGTCACAAATGGCATGGATGACTTCGGGGGCGATGCCCTTGCGGGGCGGGTCCACGATGATAAGATCGGGTTTGAGGTCCCGCCGGGCCAGTTCGACAGCTACGTCGCTTGCGTCGCCGCAGAGATATTCACAGTTTTCAACGCCGTTTTCCCGGGCGTTGTGCCGGGCGTTTTCGATGGCGGAGGGGACGATGTCGCTGCCGATGAGGAGCTTGGCGTCCCGGGCTACGCTTAGGCCGATGCTGCCGGCGCCGCAGTAGAGGTCAAGAACAGTCTTTCCGCCGGGCTCGCCGTACAGCCGGACAAGCTCATAAAGCCTTTCGGCCTGGCGGGTGTTGATTTGGAAAAAGGTCAGCGGAGACAGGCGGAAACGGGCGCCGCAGAGATTTTCATAAACATACTCGCTGCCCCAGAGCGGGCGGATGTTTTCTGTCAGCACGGTGTTCTGTGCCTTGGGATTGAGACACAGAAGAACGCCGGTCAGCCCCGGGCAGGCCCGGCGCAGGGCCTCGGCAGCGCCATCGGGCAGGGGGCCGGCGGAGACGATGCAGGCGGTGAATTCCGTTTCGGAGCGGCGCAGATAGAGATGGCGCACAAGGCCTTTGCCGCTTTGCTCATCGTAGGCGGGGATGCTGTGTTCCTGCATCCAGGCCAAAAGCGCCTCGGCGGCCCGGTCGAAGCATGCCGGCTGCAGATGGCAGCGCCCGGCGCCGACGATCTCGTGGCTCCGGGCCCGGTAAAAACCGCAGAGGGGGCCGGGGGCGAAGTTGTAGATGCCTTTGTTGCGATAGCTGTCCGTGCCTTCGGCACCGAGGATGCTTTCGGCTTTCAGGGAAAGACCGCCGATGCGCTCCAGACAGTCGTTTACCCGGGCCAGCTTGAATTCCAGCTCTTTTTCATAGCCCATGTGCATGGTGGCGCAGCCGCCGCATTTTCCAAACACCGGGCAGGCGGGCTCCGCCCGGTCCGGGGAAGCTTCCAGCAGCTCCTCACCCCGGCCCCAGACGGCGGTTTTTGTCACCTTCACGATGCGCACGCGCCAGCGCTCCCCGGGAATGGCCCGGGGGACGAACACGGCCCGCCCGCCGATGCGGCAAACGCCGCCGCCGTCGATGGAAAAACCGGTGATATCCGTATCAAAACAGTCGTTTTTCTTCAAAATATCCATAGCAGGATTCATTTTAACACAGAATAGGACAAAATGCTTTCTTTTTTCAGAAATTTATGATAACCTTATTTTTCGCAACTAGGATTTATAATTTGGAGTGATATATATGGACGAACTGGAACGTATAAAAAACATGAGCCCGGAGGAGCAGCAGGCCTATCTGGAAAGCCTGCAGGCCTGTGAGCATGACTGCTCCAGCTGCACGGCGGAGTGCTCTTCCAAGGTGAAAAAGCCGGCCAAAACGGTTATGGTCATCACCGGCGGCAAAGGCGGCACGGGCAAGAGCGTGGTGACCGTTCTTCTGGCCAAAGCCCTGAGAAAACAGGGGCAGAAGGTGGCCATTCTGGACGCGGACATTGCCTGCCCCTCCATTCCGGCGCTGCTTGGTATGAAGGAGCCGGTGCTGGGGGATATGCCGGAGCTGGCGCCGGTGAACTCCCGGGACGGCATCCCCGTGGTGTCCATGGGCATTATTGTGGAAGACCCCATGGAGCCGGTGATCTGGCCGGGCAAGGATATGGCCAAGCTGGCGGTCTGGCTGTTTACGGACACCAACTGGCCGGCGGATCTGGATGTGCTGCTGATCGATATGCCCTCCGGGGCGGGGGATATCCCGCTGGAATACTACACCACCATGCCGCTGGATATGGCGCTTTCCGTGGCGGAGCCCGGGGAGCTTTCTTCCGGCTCGGCCCGCCGGGCCATCAATCTGGCGGACATGCTCCGGGTGCCGGTGATGGGCATTGTGGAGAATTTTGCCGAAGAGGACATGGAGCTGCCCGCTTCCTGCAAGGGTATTCCCGTGGCGGCCTCCCTGGCCTACGATCCGGCGCTGCGCCGGGCGGCCAGCGCCGGAGAACTGGGCGCTTATGAAACCGAGGCTCTGGACTATCTGGCCCGGGCTATTACGGAGATGAGGTAACGGCATGCGGCAGAAAAACGGTTTTTTGACTCTGATGATGTATGTCATCCTGGTGTTTCTTGTTGTTGGACTGGCGGTCATCCTGTTTCTGAATGTGATGGCCAACAAAGATCTGGCCCAGCAGCGCCGGGAAGAAATTGCGGCGTCCTTCATGCCGGCCACGCCCGCGCCCACGGCCACCCCGGAGCCCACGCCCACGCCGGTGCGCAACACCGAGGATATCGTTCTGGCCTTTGCCGGCGATGTGGTGGGGCAGGTGGGCCTGACCTCCGATGTGCGGGAGAAGGTCGAAAGCGACTCCGAGGAGGCCGAGCCGGTGTATCGCTACGATTACAGCGAGCAGGTCGAGCAGATCCAGTCGCTGGTCGAGCAGGCGGATCTGGCGTCCTGCACGCTGGTATCCACGGTGATGGAGGCGGCGGAGTATGACTCCTATCTGATGCCTCCGGCCTTTGTGGAGGAACTGGCGGATCTTGGCTTTGATCTGGTGAACACCGCCACGGAGCATATCCTGGACTACGGCATCGACGGCCTGCGCGCCACGGTCGCGGCGGTGGAGGAGAACGGCATGGTGAACCTTGGTACGGCGGCGGATGAAGAAGGCTACAGCAGCAACAGCGGCATCTATACCAAGGTGGTCAACGGCGTGACGGTGGCGTTCATGAGCTATACCTGCGGTACCGGCGGCATGTCCGCGGCGGATTATCCCTATGCAGTGAACATCCTCACCACCGACTATATGACCGGCCAGACCAGTGTGGACTATGACCGGCTTTCTGCTGACCTTGCCAAGGCCGGGGATATGGGGGCGGACATTGTTGTGTGCTACCTGTACTGGTGGTCGGATACCAACTATTACATTGACGTCCGTGACAATCAGGCGGCGGTTGTGGATTATCTTTGCCAGAACGGCGCCGACATTATCGTGGGCGGCGGCGTCAAGGTGCCTCAGCCCATTGAACTGCGGAAAGTGGCGACCGAAGACGGCTACAAGAACTGCGTGGTGGCCTACAGCCTGGGCAACCTTGTCAGCTGCCTGAACGACAACTATACCAATGTTTCCGCGATCCTGAATGTGGAACTGAAGCGGGATGTGGACAACGGCGAGGTCTGGATCTCTCAGGTGAGCTACGATCCGATCTTTATGCTGGACACCGCAGACCACGGCGGTATGGCGGAGGAAACGCCCTTCAAGTACCGTTTGCTGGACCTCTATGACGCCATGGCCCGTTATGAGGCGGTGAATACCGGCGCCGAGGATGCGGATGCGGAAAGCCTGGCGGAGGACTGCATCACCTACGATGTTTATACGGCCATGCAGAGCGGGCTGGAAAGCCTGCAGAACATTCTGGGCGCCGACTTCGATGCGCGCAACGGCGGCGTGGATGTGCCGGCCTGGTCAGAGACCATTCAGATGAGATAAGCCAGAAAATAAGAGAATACGGCGGAGATGGCTCCGCACAGCGCCCGGCCCAAAAGGTGCCGGGCGCATTTTATGTCCGTGTCGGCCACGGCGCCCAGTGTCTGCAAATGCACGCTCAGACCGCCCCAGCCCAGCATGAATCCGGCCATGGCCATAAACGGAGGCGTTGGCGGGAAGCCCCGCAGGGCGGCAATGCCGCTGCCCAGCTCGAAAAAACCGGTCACAGGAATACGCCAGAGCTCCGGCAGAAAGGAAAAACTGCCGGCCATGGCCAGGAGCGAGGAAAAAAAGCAGACAAAGGAACAGACGGACAGCGTGGCGTTCAGCCCTCCGGCCACGGCGGCAGGAAAGGCCTGGGAAAAGCGCAGAGTGGCCGCAGCGGTTTGCGTTTTCCGGGGTGTCCGGGCCTTGCGCCGGAAGAGAAGGCCGGTGCAAAGAGCGGAAAGAACATGGGCCAGATAAAGAAACGCGCCGGCTTTGATGCTCTGAAAAACGGCGCCGGCGCCGCCCAGGATAAACGCAGGCCCGGAGTTGTTGCAGAAGGCCAGAAGGCGCTCGGCCTCGTCTTTTTCAATGTGTCCGTCCCGGCGGAGGGCGGCCACCGTAACAGCGCCCAGGGGATAGCCGCCGCTTATCCCGATGAGAAAGGCTTCCGCGCCGGCGCCGGAAACGCAAAAAAGCCGCTGCATCATCGGACCGGCCCAGCGGGACAAAAGATCGGTCAAGCCCATGGCGGACAGCAGCCGGGACAGAACAAAAAAGGGAAACAGCGAAGGAATGAGGGTGTTGGCGCAAAGCGCCAGCCCCTGCCGGGCCCCCTCGGCGGCGTCGGAAGAAAAAGCCACCAGAGCCCCAAACAGGGCAAGCGGCGGCAGAAGAGTAAGGAAATTTTTCATGTCCAAGCCTATGCGCCGGCCGTCAATTTCTGAACGGCTGGCGCATAGCTTTTTCCTGGGGTGATCATCATGAAGGAAAAACGAAAGACCGACGAGCGGCTGGCCCGCCGGCTGTCTCTGCCGCAGGAAGCTTTTGGCCCGGCACCGCGGATCACGCTGTCCGGGGAAAGCCATGTTCTGGTGGAGGGACAGCGGGGGCTGGAGGAATATGAGGCGGATCATGTGGCTGTGGCCGTGGGCAGAGGGCGTGTGGTCATCCGGGGACAGGGGCTGACGCTGGACGCCATGAGCGGTTCGGAGCTGTCTGTGAGCGGGAAGCTGTGGGCGGTGGAGCTGGAATGAGAGCCGGACGCTGGGTGACGGGATGGGGCCGGGTCAGGATCCTGGGAGAAAAACCGGAACGGCTGCTGCAGGCCTTGGCGGAAAAAGGGATCGGCTTCTGGGATGTGCAGCCGCCGGAGGACTTTGTGCTTTCGCTGAGTATGAGCCTTTCGTCGGTGGAAACGCTGGGGGCTATGGCACCGGAGTTTGGCTGCGAGACGGAGGTGTTGAGCCGGCACGGCCTTCCGGCGCTGTGGCGGAGGGGCAAAAAGCGCCGGGCGCTGCTGTTGGGATTGACAGCGGTGCTTTTCCTTCTGGGCGTGAGCCGGCTTTTTGTTTGGAATATTGAACTGAGCGGCGCGGAGGAGATCCCCCGGACAGAGGTTCTGGCGGCGCTGGAGGAATGCGGGGTGGAGCTGGGGGCCTTCTGGCCGGTCTTTTCCCAGGATCTGATCCGAAACGGCATGCTTCTGCAATTGCCGGAACTGCGCTGGATGACGGTGAATATCCGGGGCAGCACCGCCGAGGTGATCCTGCGGACCCGTTATGAGGCGGAAGAGCTGCTGGACGAAGACGAATTTGTGAAGATCGTTGCGGCGCGTGCAGGCTATGTGACGGAGGTGAACGCCCTGCGGGGCACGGCGCTGGTGGAGGAAAATGCGGCGGTCCTGCCGGGGCAGACGCTGATCGACGGGCTTGCCACCGGCCGGTATGACAGCCATGGAGCTATCCGGGCCATTGGTTCGGCCCGGGCGCGGACCTGGTATGAGCTGGCGGCTTCGGCGCCCACGGAGATTCAGATCCGCACGGAAACCGGGCGGGAACAGAGCCGCTGGGCCCTTGTTTTGGGAAAAAGGCGGATAAATTTTTACAAAGGATATAGTATTTGTCCCTCCGGCTGTGTTAAAATGAGCAATGAGGTGTATCTTGCGCTGGAGGGCCTTTTTTCTCTGCCGGTGTATCTGGTGAGAGAAACGGCGACGGAATATCAGCTCCGGCGTCAGACGGCCCCGGAGCTTCGGGCGGAGCTGGAGGAGCTGCTGTATGCAGAGCTTCTGGAACGCATCGGAGACGGCGGGGAAGTGCTTCAGGTGGATTTTGCCGCCAGCGAAGCGGACGGCCTTCTGACCGTGACGCTGCGGGCAGAATGTGAACAGGAGATCGGAAAAACCGTTCTCATGACCGCCGAAGAGATCGCCTCCAAAATACCGGCAGCAGAGGAAGCGGACGAATGACAGAACAGATCATACATGTGGACCGGATGGAAAACATCATCAATGTTTTCGGATCCTTTGACCAGAACCTGCGCATTATCGAAACCGAGCTTGGCGTTTCCGTCATCGACCGGGACGACCACCTGAAGATCCAGGGGGAAGCGGAAGCGGTGATGCTGGCGTCCCGGGCCATCGAGGGCCTGCTATCCCTGGCGGGGCGGGGCGAGAGCATTGACGCCCAGAATGTGCGCTATATCATCAAGCTTGTCAAGGATGGCTGCGAAGGCAAGATCGGGGAGCTGGCCCGGGATGTGGTCTGTGTCACCGCCAAGGGACGACCGGTGAAGGCCAAGACCATCGGCCAGACCGGCTACATTGAGGCGATCCGAAACAATACCGTTACGCTGGGCATCGGCCCGGCGGGTACCGGCAAGACCTATCTTGCAGTGGCCTGTGCGGTGCAGGCGTTCCGGGAAAAAAGGGTCAACCGCATCATTCTGACCCGTCCGGCGGTGGAAGCCGGAGAACGGCTGGGTTTTTTGCCCGGCGATCTGCAGAGCAAGGTGGATCCCTACCTCCGGCCTCTGTATGACGCCTTGTTCGATATGCTGGGGGCAGAGACCTACAACAAATATCTGGAGCGGGGCGATATCGAAGTGGCGCCGCTGGCCTATATGCGCGGCCGCA
>CAZSAX010000047.1:0-14268 GCA_964605075.1 uncultured Oscillospiraceae bacterium | reverse complement strand
TCGACAATGCCTTCCCTCACCACACCAACGAGATCGCCCAGTCCGAGGCCTACCTGGGCCAGAAGTGGTGCAATTACTGGATGCACGTTCTGCATCTGAACACCAACTCCGGCAAAATGTCCAAGTCCTCGGGCGAGTTCCTCACCGTCTCTCTGCTGGAAGAAAAGGGCTATGACCCCCTGGCTTACCGTTTCTTCTGCCTGGGCAGCCATTACCGCAAGAGCCTGGTGTTCACCTGGGAAAACCTTGACAACGCCGCCCAGAGCTACAACAAGCTCATCGCCCGCATCGCCGCCCTCCGGCCGGAGGACGGCCCCGTGGAGGAAGAGGCGCTGGCCCAGCTGAAGGAGAAATTCCTCACCAGCCTCCAGAACGACCTGAACACCTCCCTGGCGGTGACCGCCATTTACGATGTTCTCAAGGCCAAGACCACCGACGCCACGAAGCTTGCCGCCCTGGCGGACTTCGACCGGGTGCTGAGCCTGGATCTGATCGCCAAGGCCGAAGCCAGGCGGGCGGAAGCCAAAAAGGCCACCGTCAGCGCCGGCGAGTTCACCGTCATCTCCGAATCCGGGGAGGAAAACGCCGAAGTGGAGGCCCTCATCCGCGCCCGCCAGGACGCCAAGAAGGCCAAAAACTTCGCCGAGGCCGACCGCATCCGGGACGAACTGAAGGCCGCCGGCATCGTCCTCACGGATATCCCGGGCGGCGCCAAGTGGAACCGCGCCTGACAGAAAACGCAAAGAGCGAAAGGCAATGCCTTTCGCTCTTTTCAGCTTGAAAAAAGCCCGCAAACGGGCTTTTTTCAAGCTGGATTTGATCTGCCCGGCCGAAGTGAATCCGGCCGGCATAATCCTTGGGGCCCAAGGCCCCCGGATTTACGCCCGGCCCCGGTCGGGAGATTTCAATTTTCTTCCGTTGCAGGCTCTGCTTACCGCGCGGCACCGGTTCTGTCTCACCGCTCCGAATCCACCGCCCGCTCCTGCAAAGAGACCTTCACGCTGTTGTTGCGGACCATCTGGACGCCGACCTCCCGGAAGCCCATCTCTTTATGGAAGGCCAGACTGGCTTCATTGTAGGGGATCGTGTCGATCTCCGCCGTAACGTAGGGGACCCCCGCCGCCCGGGCATGCTCAAACACCTTCTCATAGAGCTTGCGTCCCAGCCCCCGGCCCCGCCAGGGCGCATCGATAACGACTCTGTCGATATAAAGGAACTGAGGATAATGACGGCTGAACCAGCGATAATTCTCGCTGTCATAGCTCTCCACACCCTCCCGAAGGGCGATCAGGAAGGCCGCCGGCCTTCCCCCGACCTCCGCCACCAGAAACAGCTCCGCGCAGCGGACAAAGGCCCGCAGCTTTGCCTCGTCCATGGGAGACAGGACTTCCACATTTTCTTCATTGACGTTCAGAACAAACGGATGATCCGCTTCCTTTACGGCCCGGATCTGCAGGCTCTCCCCGGTCATCATGTGCTTTCCCCTTTCTGCCGGATGTCTTTTGCGGAAATTGTATCACAGCCAGTGCAGCGAAACAAGAAGCCCAAGGCAGGGAAACTGCCTTGGGCTGATATTTTCTTATTCCGCTTTGGGTGCGCCGCCGTCTTTTTTGGGCTTTTTATAATAGCGGCGGTTGTTGTTTTTCTTTTTGGGCTTGTTCTCGCCGCCCTCGGCCCTGGGCGCCCCGTCGGTCCTGGGCTGGGTCTTCACCGGGGTCTGGGTCTTGGTCTGCCCCTGAGGCTTCGCCGGATTCTGAGGCTTGGCCTGAGGATTTTTCACCGGCTGGGCCTGGGTTTTGTTCTTGCCGTTCTGGTTTTTCCCGGAACGGTTTTTATTGTTTTTGGGTTTGTTCTGCGGAGCGCCTTCGCCGCTTTTGGCCGGCTGCGCGGGCTTGGCCCCGGCCTCGGCCGGCTTCTCCCCGGCGGGCTTTTTGCCGCTGCGGCTGCGCCGGCGGCTGCTGCTGCCGCTCTTTTTGGGCCGCGGTGCCTCCGTCGTCTCTTTTTCCGCCGCCGGTTCTTCCGCCAGCATCTGGGGCATGATCCAGCGATCGTCTTCCTCTTCCGGCTCCTTGGGCTTTTTGGGCTTGAGCACCAGCACATGCGGCGGCTGGCTGCCGTCCCGGGGCCGTCCGCCGGGGACAGCGGCCACCTCATCGGCGTCATAGGCCTTCACGGTATCCTCGCCGGGCCCGTCCAGCTTCACCCGCACCGTCTGGCGCAGGATATTCACCTGCGTAACATTGCCGTAGCCGTCCGGCGTCTCCACAAAGGCGCCGTTTTTCGGCACATTCTTCACCAGTTCCTCATACGCCTCCTGCTCATAGCGCAGGCAGCACATAAGCCGGCCGCAGGTGCCGGAGATCTTGCTGGGGTTGAGGGACATGGACTGGGTCTTGGCCATTTTGGTGGACACCGGCTGGAACTCGTCCATAAAGGTGCCGCAGCAGAACGCCCGGCCGCAGATGCCAAGGCCCCCCAGCATCCGGGCCTCATCCCGCACGCCGATCTGGCGCAGCTCAATGCGGGTGCGGAACACCCCGGCCAGGTCTTTTACCAACTCCCGGAAGTCCACCCGGCCGTCGCTGGAAAAGAAGAAGAGGATCTTGTTGCCCTCGAAAGAGCATTCCACATCCACCAGCTTCATGTCCAGCCCGTGCTCGGCGATCTTCTGCCGGCACACCACATAGGCTTCCTTTTCCCGCTTGCGGCAAAGGGCGGCAATGCGGCGATCATCGTCCGTGGCGATGCGGGCCACCGGGCGCAGGGGCTGGACCACGCGGCTGTCGTCCACCTCATGGTTGCCCTTCACCACATCGCCCAGTTCCAGACCCTTGGAGGTCTCCACGACCACCAGATCGCCTTCCTTCACGGACAGGCCGTCGGGGTCAAAATAATACATCTTGCCCCGGTTTCTGAATTTGATACTGACTACTTCTGCCATTGATTATTTACCTCAAAGTTTCCGCGGCCAGCACGCCCAGGACCTGACGGGGGCCCAGGTTGCGCCGCAGCATTCGCTCCGCCCGGTCCATCAGGGCCTGAAGGCGGAATATATCGTTTGTTTCAAGGGCCGCCGGCTGCCTTCCGCAGGCCTGGGCCCAGAGTTCGTCCCGGACAGCCTCGATCAGCTCCAGCAATTCCTCCCGGGTCAGCTTGGCCCGGCCCATGCAATAGCTCATCAGCGCCGCCCGCTTTTTCCCCGCCGCCAGCGCCAGATATTCCCGGGCGAAGGGCGTGTAGATGTTTGCCTCCGGCAGCGCCTGCCGCTGTCCCTCCACGCGCACGCAGCGGCTGCGCACGGTGGGAAGCAAAGCATCCGCCGCCACGGTGCAGAGAATGAAGCAGGCGTGACCAGGAGGGTCCTCCAGCGCCTTGAGCAGCGCATTCTGCGCCTGCAGATTCATCCGGTCCGCGTCCTGGATCACATAGACCTTCCGGGCGCTTTCGTTGGGAGCGACGGCGGCGTCCGCCGTCATGGCACGGATCTGATCCACATAGATCTCCCGGCGGAGATTGCCTTTTTCGTCCTTTGGCCGCGTCAGCCAGATCCGGTCCGGATGCACGCCGGCGGCGCTTTTCCGGCAGTCCCGGCACCGGCCGCAGGGCGCTTCCGGCGACGCGCAAAGAAGCGCAGAGGCAAGCCGTTCCGCTTCCTCTGTGCGCCCGGCGCCATCCGGAGCCACCAGCATATAGGCATGGGACAATCGTTTTTCCGTCATAATAAAAGTATTATAACATATTCTGTGCAACAGTTACAATAACAATTGAAACTTCGGATTTTATGTGGTAAGCTAAAATCAGGATAAAGCTTACAACGACAGGAGGCAAAAGAAATATGAAACGAATGAACATCTCCAACAATGTCATCCGCCGTCTCCCCCGCTACCTGCGGAAGCTGGACGACCTGAGTTATAAGGGCGAAGAACGCATTTCCTCCGGCGAGCTGGGCCGTCAGATGGGTCTGACCCCCTCCCAGATCCGCCAGGACTTCTCCTGCTTCGGCGAATTCGGCCAGCAGGGCTATGGCTACAACATCGCCTCTCTCCGGGAACAGATCAGCCACATTCTGGGTATGGACCGCAAGTACTCCGCAGTCGTGGTCGGCGTGGGCAACCTGGGCAACGCTCTGGTTGGCAACTTCAACAACTTCAGCGAAGGCTTTACCCTCCACGGCGCTTTCGACATCCGCCCCGAGCTCATCGGCACGGAGATCGACGGCTATCCCGTCATGGACGGCAACGACCTGGCCAGCTATGTGTTTGACAACCATATCGACATCGCCATCCTGGCCGTGCCCCGCCGGGCCGCCCAGGAGCTCACCGATGTCCTCATCGGCGCGGGCATCCGGGCCATCTGGAACTTTACCAACATCGAACTGGACACCGGCGATTCGGGCGTACTGGTGGAAAACATCCACTTCTCGGACAGTCTCCTGGCGCTGAGCTACTATCTGGCCGAAGAGGACGACGACAGCCAATGAGTATTCTTCCCGCCCCCTCTCCGGAGGGGGCCCTTTCTTTTGACACCATCGCCGCCGTTTCCACCGGAAACGTGCTGTCGGCCATCGGCATCCTGCGCCTGAGCGGCCCGGACACGCTGGCGGTGATGGACCGGGTTTTTCAGCCCGCCTTCGGCGGCCCCATGTCCGAGAGGCCCGACCGAAAGCTGGTTTACGGCCGTCTGCTGGATGCGGAGGGCCAGACCCTGGATCTCTGTCTTGCCACCGTGTCCCGGGGCCCGAACAGCTACACCGGGGAGGACACCGCCGAGCTCCAGTGCCACGGCTCGCCCACCGTGCTGCGGGAGGGGCTGAAGAGCCTCTTCGCCGCCGGGGCCCGTCAGGCCAAAGCCGGGGAATTCACCCGCCGGGCCTTTCTCAACGGCCGGCTGGATCTAAGCCAGGCCGAGGCCGTCATCGACCTCATCGACTCCGAAACCCCCCAGGCCGCCCGCAGCGCCGCCGCCCAGCTGGACGGCGCCATCAGCCGGAAAACCGATGCGGTGTATGACAGTCTGGCCGCCATCTGCTCTCATTATCACGCGGTGCTGGATTATCCCGATGAGGACATTGAAGATTTCCAGCTTCAAAATTATCAAAGCACCCTCCGGCAGGCCGAACAGTCTCTGGACGCCCTGCTTTCCAGCTACCGCCGGGGAAGCGTGATCAAAAACGGCGCTGCCGCCGCCATCATCGGCCGGGCCAATGTGGGCAAAAGCTCTTTGATGAACGCCCTGCTCGGCTATGAACGGGCCATCGTCACCGACATCGCCGGCACCACCCGGGACACCATCGAGGAGAAGGCCGTTCTGGGAGGCGTTCTGCTGCGCCTGACGGACACCGCCGGCCAGCGGGATACTGCGGACCCGGTGGAGCGTATGGGCGTGCAGCGGGCCAAAGAGACCGCCGCTGCGGCCCGTCTGGTCCTGGCGGTGCTGGACGGCTCCCAGCCCCTCACGGAAGAGGACAAGCTGGTGCTGGCCCAGGCCGGGGCCGCGGAAAAGACCATCGTTATCCTCAATAAATCCGACCTCCCCCCCGCCTTTGATCTTCCCGGCGCCTTGCGCCTGAGCGCCAAAAGCGGCGAAGGTCTTGCGGCACTGGAGCGCCGGGTGGCGGAGCTGTTCCCCCCGGAACAGGGCATCGCCGCCGGGGAAGTGCTCACCAGCGCCCGCCAGGCGGAGGCCGTGGGCCGGGCCCTGGAATACCTAAAGGCCGCTTTGGATGCCATGGCCCTGGGCTTTGCCCCGGACGCGGTGCTCACCGAGCTGGAAGGCGCCCTGGGCGCTCTGGGCGAGCTTTCCGGCCGCCGGGTGCGGGAGGATGTGACCAACGGCATCTTCGCCCGCTTCTGCGTGGGCAAGTGAAGTCAATATAAAAAGCGACGCTGTTTGCGTCGCTTTTTTCAACGATCTCTATCTGTCCGGAAACACTTTAAACAATCTCTTGTTCCAATGCATCAAATTCAGCAGTTGAAAAGAACTCTCCCAGCGTAATATCCAACCCATCACAGAATTTCTTTATTGTCACAATAGAAATATCTCTTCGTCTGGAATCAAGCATACTATACGCTGTCGAAGGGGTCACTCCCGACCGATAGGCAAGTTCATTGGTTTTTATCCCCCGTTCCTGACATAAATCCACAAAGCGTTTTGCCACCATATCCTTGACATTCATCGTCTTCACCTCAAGCATATGGTATGATTATTTACGCACCGGCGTGTACGCACTTGCGTATTTCCCGTTTTTGTGTTATGCTCTAACACGGAAATACAAATCATTCCAAATCACACTTTTTCTTGAATTCTTTTGAACGGTATGTATGGCTCGTTCCTCGTTTGCCCATTTGAGGCACCCCCTATATAACAAAAGATAGTAGACACACTTTTGTGTGTCTACTATCTTTTTACCACTTCACCTGAGGCCGGGATTTTTTGTTTTTACAGCCGGTACAGCAGCCTTCCGTAGCTGGGGAAGGGCCAGTGCTTCTTGCCCACCAGGGTCTCCAGCTCGTCAGCCACGGCCCGGAGGGACTGCATATCCGCAAAAACCACATCCCGGAAATAGCCGGCTCTGGCCACGGGGTCGGCGGGCATTTCTTCGGAAATGGCCTCATCCAGCTTCTCGCAGCGGCTGAACAGCTCGCCGCAGAGCTGGGAAATGCGGCCCAGCAGCTTTTCCTCCGCCGGGCTCTGGATGTCCAGGGCCTCCTTGGCGCTGATGGTCTCCGCCAGCAGCTTTTCGTAACGGATCACCGCCGGGAGGATGTCCGTGCGGACCATCTCCGTCATGACCTGGGCCTCGATGTTCAGGCGCTTGCAGTAGGTATCCAGATAGATATCCCGGCAGGCCATCAGTTCCCCCGGGCTCATCACGCCGCAGCGGGTAAACAGCGCCGTATTCTTGGGCTCCGTGAGCTGGGGAATGGCCTCGGCAGTGCTGCGGTAATTGCTCAGGCCCCGGCGGTGGGCTTCCTCCACCCAGGCCTCGTCGTAGTTGTTGCCGCTGAAGATAATGCGCTTGTGCTGGCTCACCATTTTGGCCAGCAGCGCCCGCAGCGCGGTTTCAAAGTCCTCCGCCCCCTCCAGGGCCTCGGCCATGCGGTTCAGGGTGTCGGCCACGGCGGTATTGATCATGGTGTTGCAGTCCGCCGCAGACTGGCTGGCCCCCAGCATGCGGAACTCAAACTTATTGCCGGTAAAGGCGATGGGGGAGGTGCGGTTGCGGTCGCTGGTGTCCCGGGGGATGGCGGGCAGGCTCTGGGCCCCGGTCTGCACGGAGCCGGCCTTGATGGGCGTGACTACCTCGCCCCGCTCCACGGCGCCGAGAATGTATTCCAGCTCCTCGCCCACATAAATGGACACAATGGCCGGAGGCGCCTCGTGACCGCCCAGACGGTGGTCGTTGCCGGCGTCCGCCACACTGATGCGAAGCAGGTCCTGATAATCATCCGCCGCAGCGATGAAAGCAATAAAGAAGGTAAGGAAGCGGCTGCGCTCCATGTCGCCCCCCCGGGGCGACAGCAGATTCTCGCCCTGATCGGTGAGCAGGGACCAGTTGTTGTGCTTGCCGGAGCCGTTGACGCCGGCAAAGGGCTTTTCATGCAGCAGGCAGGCCAGATTATGCCGTTGGGCGATGACCCGCATGCGGTCCATGATGAGCTGGTTGTGATCCACCGCCAGAGAGCATTTTTCATACACCGGGGCCAGCTCGTGCTGGGCCGGGGCGCCTTCGTTGTGCTCCGTGTGGGCCGGGATGCCCAGGGCCCAGAGTTCGTCGTTGAGCTCGGCCATGAAGGCCGAGACCCGGCTGGGGATGCTGCCAAAGTAGTGGTCGCTGAGTTCCTGGCCCTTGGGGGGCTTGGCGCCGAAAAGGGTGCGGCCGGTATAGACCAGATCCTTGCGCTGATTGTAGATCTCCCGATCCACAAGGAAATATTCCTGTTCGTCGCCCACGGCGGGCCAGACATGGCCCCGCTCCTGACCGAACAGCCGCAGCATCCGCAGGCAGGCCGCATTCAGCGCATCCAGCGAGCGCAGCAGCGGCGTTTTCTTGTCCAGCGCCTCGCCGCCGTAGGAGCAGAAGGCGGTGGGGATGCAGAGGGTGTTGTCCTTGATGAAGGCAAAGCTGGTGGGGTCCCAGGCGGTGTAGCCCCGGGCCTCAAAGGTGGAGCGCTGGCCGCCGGTGGGGAAGCTGGAGGCATCGGGCTCGCCCTTGATGAGCTCCTTGCCGGAAAAGTCCATGATGGCACCGCCCCGTCCATCCGGCATAAGGAAGCTCTCGTGCTTTTCCGCAGTGATGCCGGTCATAGGCTGGAACCAGTGGGTATAGTGGGTCGCGCCCTTTTCGATGGCCCAGTCCTTCATGGCGGCGGCGATCTCATCCGCCACCCAGGGTTCCATGGGCACCCCCTGCTCCACCGTGCGGCGCAGAGCCTCCCGAAGACCATTGTGCAGATATTCTTTCATGGCCTTCTCGCCAAAGCACATACTGGCAAAATGTTCAGGCAGATTCTTCATCGTTTCATCCCCTCAAGGGTTTTTTCTTGATCTGAGCATAGCGCCGGGGGTACTGCTCCGGCGTTTTCTTTATTTTGTCCACCAGCACGGCGGCATGGCAGATGTCCGTGTCCGGCACGGTGTAGCGCCGGATCTCCTTCACCCGGCCGCCCAGGCTGCGGATGGCAAAATCCGCGGCGGCCACTTCCTCCTCACAGTCCGGGCCCTTCATGGCGATAAACTGCCCGCCGGGCTTCACCAGAGGAAGGCAAAGCTCTGCCAGAACCACAAGCTCCGCCACCGCCCGGCTTACCACGATGTCAAAGCGGCCCAGAAGCTCCGGCATTTCCTCCACCCGGCCCCAGACGCAGTCACAGTCTTTGACCCCGATGGCCTGGCAGGTCTTTTGGAGAAAGTCGATTTTTTTGTTGTTGCTGTCCAGCAGCGTCATCTTCATGTCCGGCTGCAGCAGCTTCAGGGGCAGCCCCGGAAAGCCCGGGCCGGTGCCCACATCCGCCACATCCTTGCCGGCAAAGTCCGCCATGGGCAGAAGCTGGGCGCTGTCCAGAAAATGAAGCCGGGCCACATCCTGCTCATTGCGGATGGCCGTGAGGTTGGTCACGGCATTCGTCTCCAGAAGGAGCTTTCCGTACAGCAGAAAATCCCACAGGGTCTTTTCATCGGTATGCAGTTCCCGGCGCAGGATCTCTTCCATGGCATCCTCCAAACAAGAAACAGGGCATGCCTGTTTCAGCATACCCTGTATGATAACATATATTCCCTCGTTTAAGCAAGGGTCATGAAGCAGTGCGCGCCGATCCAGTCCAGAACAACGTAGGCGCTGCCCAGGGAGAACTGGGCGAAGAAGAGGGCGCCGGGAATGACCTCATAGCCCTCCAGCGCGATCTTGGCCGCCACAACGGCTTCCGCATCGGGCTCCAGATAGATGCTGCGGTTGTCCACCACTTCAAACTGGCCCTCGGCAAAAATGACGCTGTAAATGTCGTTCTGATTGACAAAGCGGGAGCTCTCCACACGGTTGAGTACCACATTGCCCACGGCGATCTGACCCTGCAGGGACTCACAGCCGGCCTCGGCATGGATCACATGGCTGAGCCAGTAAAGATCGTCCGCATGATAGAACTCGCTGCCGGAGACAAGAGGAACGATATCCTCCGCTGTGATCTGCAGATAGCCGGTATCTTCCTCTATGGTCAGGCTGCCGCCAAAGCACTTGGCAAGCTCCGCCGCCGGCACATAGACGCCATCGCTCTCCCAGCAGATGCCCTCCGGGGCGTAAAGGTAGCGCTCGTTGCAAAGGAAATAGTCCAGCCCCTTGCGGATGGTGATGGCCACGCCTTCGGTCTCAATGTACAGGCAGTCGTCCTCCATGCGGATGTGCACGCTGGCATCCAGCGCCGACATCACGCCCTGAGCGCAGACATAGGTAACGCCGTTTACGGTTTTATACTGGCCGCTGTAGGTTCCGTTGCAGAAGCTGCTGGTGGCCGGCGCCGCCACGATCGTTTCCGGCTCCCGCTCCTCTGCCGAGGGCGTGACCGGAGGCGTGGGGGTGGCCGGAGACACAGTGGGTGCCGGGGTGCTGGTGGGCACCTGCGGCAGCGCCGGTGCTTCGGTCGCTTCCGGGCTGACGATGATGCTGTCCGGATCCTGAGGCTCTTCCGTTTCCGCAAGACCTGCCAGCAGAACGCCGGCCGGACGCACCGTCTGCGAATCGCTGCGCAGAACACCGCCGAAAGAACTGATGCCGAAGAAGACCAGGCACAGCATGGCTATGTATTGATAGATACGCTTTTTATCCATTGTGTACCCGCCTCCTTTTCAACCTTGCTCTGCAAATAATACAGGCATCCTAACCAAAAAATCTTATCTGGTATCGTTATTATAACGAGTTTGGAAGGTCGAAAACAATCGGCAGATTGTATAAATGCACTAAATTCAAAAGCAAAATTGTGACAAATACACAACGGATTGTGTTTTTTACGAAAAATCCGGTCAAATTCGTCTATATTTCGTGGGGCAAAATTCCCAATAAATTTTAATTTCGACCGAATTTTGCAAAATGGACAAAATTATTTCTTTACAGTAACGACATTATGTTTATCGATTTTCGTTTTTTCGCGTCAATTATGTCAACGATTTCAGCGCCTGTGCCAGCTGATCCGGGCAGGAGGTGGGCTTGGCGCCGCAGCGAATGCCTTCCATGCGTTTTATGGCGTCCGACACGTCCATGCCCTCCACCAGGCGGGAAATTCCCTGCAGATTTCCGTCGCAGCCCCCCACAACCTCTACATGACGGATCACGCCGTCCTCCGCTTCGATCATCATCATCCGGGCACATACGCCCTTGGGTTTGTAGCTTATCGTCATAACCGTTCTCCTTTTCTCTGGTTAAAATGTTTATCTGCTGGGAAAAATATCCCCCGGGACCGCATACATTAAAATGTACTCTCAGAAAGGGGGATTCCCTGTGAAATCCAAACTCGTCCTGCTGGCGCTGACAACGGCCGCCTTCGGGCTGCTGGCCTCTTACAGCGGGGCTCTGCCCGCCAGCGCCCAGGCACAAAGCCCGAAAGCCGCCGTGCCGGTCTCTGCCGCGGCGGAAACGACCGCAGCGCAGACGCCGATCCCGCCAACCGAAAGCACCCGGGAGCCGGAGCCCAGTGCAAGCCCGGACCCAACGCCCACGCCGGAACCCAGTCCCACGCCGGAACCCAGTCCCACGCCAAGCCCGGAGCCCAGCGTTTCGCCGGCGGCCGACGGCCCGGTCCTGGTGGCCACCACCATTAGCTCCGCCTCTGTTCTGAAAAACGTCAGTTCTCTTTCCCCGGACACCCAGGCCCTGCTGGCCGAAGAGCTGACGCTTGAGCAAAACGGCGAAGGGGCGCAGATCCTTATCATCCATACCCACGCCACCGAGGCCTACACCCCGGAGCCCGGCGGGGAATACGACAGCAGCGGCGACTACCGCTGCACCGATGAAAACTTCAATGTTCTGCGGGTAGGGGAAGCCTTGAAGGAGGCGCTGGAGGCCTATGGTCTGGACGTGCTCCACGACACCGGGCTTTACGATCACCCCAGCTACAACGGCTCCTACGCCCGCAGCGCCGAGGCCATCGCCCGGCATCTTGAGGAAAATCCGAACATCGCCCTGGTGCTGGATCTGCACCGGGACGCCCTGGGCACGGACGAGCTGCAGTATAAGACGCTGGCCGAAGGGACCGGGGAGCCCACCGCCCAGCTGATGTTTGTGGTGGGCACGAACCAGAATCTGGAGCATCCTTACTGGGAAGAAAACCTGAAACTGGCGCTCCATCTGCAGCAGGCCGCCCAGGAGCTCTGTCCCACACTGATGCGGCCCATCCAGCTGACCAGCTATCGCTACAATCAGCAGCTGAGCACCGGCTCCCTCCTTCTGGAGGTGGGCACCTGCGGGAACAGCCTTTCCGAGGCGCTGCGGGCGGTGGCACTGTTTGCCGAAAGCGTGGGGCCGCTGCTGGCCGCGCTGCTGGAATAAGAGCGCAAACCCGTGTCTACAATATATAAATGTATATTACTATAATATAACGCAGGAGGCAAGAGATGAAAATTTGTGATATTATGACGGATAAGGTCATATCCATCTCCCAGATGGAGCCGGTAAGCGCGGCGGCCCGTCTGATGAAGCGGCACAATCTGGGCGCGCTGCCGGTGTGCGACGATGATGGCCGGCTCCGGGGCATGGTCACCGACCGGGACATCGTGACCCGCTGCGTGGCGGCGGATATGGACGCGGCCGACACCAAGGTGCGGGAAGTGATGAGCCGGGGCATCTGCACCTGCGGCGCGCAGGAGGATGTGCGGGCGGCGGTCATCACCATGAGCACCGAGCAGGTCCGGCGGCTGCCGGTGCTGGATGAGGGACGGCTGGTGGGCATGGTGGCCCTTTGTGACCTGGCCCGAAGTCAGAACTGCAGCATGGAAGCCGCCTCCGCCCTCACCGACATCTCCGCCAACATCCGTCGGCGCTAAGCAAAACGGCAGGGCCCAGCCCTGCCGTTTCTTTATATTGTATCGTTTGTCGGCCGGCCCGGAAGAAACAGGGTAAGCAAAATGGCGATCAGCAGCACCGCTGTCACCGCCAGCCCGCCTTCCAGACCAAAGTCTCCGCCATGAACCAGCGCCAGCCCACAGTCGATCTGTCCTTCCCAGACAGAGGCATCCAGCCGCAGACCACTGACCGGCACCCCCAGAAGGCTTCCCTGAACCCAGTTCCAGGCGCTGTGGAAGGCGCATACGCCCCACAAGCTGTCCCGCCGGAGCATGTAGACGCCGGCAAAGACCCCGAACAGGGCCAGATTCAAAAAGGCCAAAGGGCTCATGCTGCTGTTTCCCAAATGCAGCGCGGCAAAGGCCACAGCGCTGATGGCCACCGCCCAGGCCCGGGACGCCCGGTTCGTCAGGGAGACCATAAAATAGCCCCGCAGCATAACTTCCTCGCCCGCCCCCTGGAGGATGAAGGCCAGAAGAAACAGCAGCGTCCAGCCCCAGGGCGTTTCCCGGTTCCCGCGGAGCTCCAGTCCGCCGAAGCCGACGGCTATCCCCCCGGCGGCTAGCAGCAGCGCCGTACCAACAGCAAAGCCCAGAAGATATTCCTTCCACCAGCCCGTTTTGCCAAGGCCCATGGACCCCAGAGACCGGCCTTCCGCACAGCGGCAGTAAAGGATCGCCCCGGGGATCTGAAGCCCGGCGGAAAGCAGGGATATCCAACGGAGCCAGGACGGCATGCCGGTCATCGCCTCCGAGGCCAGGGTCATCCAGCGCCCGCCGTTTCCGGCGGCAAAGGCCGCTTTGACCTCCGCGTCGGTCAAGACCCACGCAAGGGCCGGGATGTTTTTCAGCAGTCCGGCAAAGCTCTGGACCACGAGATAGACCAGGATAAAAACAGGGATCTGAACCATCAGCCGGGGCTTATTTTTGGCCAGCGCCGCTTCCCGGAGCGTCCGGCTTTGAGACCAGGCTTTCATGCTTCGACCCCTCCTGTGCAAAAATTCCAGGCCCATTGTAGCACAGCCCGGCCCGGATATCCACTTTATATTATAAGTGCATCCCCCTGAACATACAAAAACAGCACAGCCGAAGCTGTGCTGTTTTGCAGCTTGTCAAAAAAGCCCGCCTGCGGGCTTTTTTCAAGCTGGATTCCATCTGCTCGGCCGAAGTGAATTCGGCCGGCATAATCCTTGGGGCCCAAGGCCCCGCGGATTTACGCCCGGCCCCGCCGGGCGGCTCGCCCTGCCCGGGCTTCGCTGCGATATACCTACTTTTTTTTGACAGTCTAAAAAACAGCACAGCCGAAGCTGTGCTGTTTTGTTTACTGTAAGGCCAGAAGCCGCGGATGAATCGTGTCAGACAAGACGCGGGGTTCTGCAAACACGGGAGCATACTTTGTGTATGTGACCGGGTTTGCACGGTTCCCGCAACGAAGTATGACGCGATTCAGCAAGGCGCCTTACTTGCCGCCCATGCCCTTCGCCGCAAAGTAGGGGCCGCCGAACTGGTCCTTAACGGCCTGCTTGGCAGCTTCCAGCTCCGCAACGTCAACGGCAGCCAGAGCGGCGTTGACGGCTTCGATGTCCAGGGCGGGCAGGCCCAGCATCTCGCGGGCTTCCGCGGGGGTGGCGGGCTCGTCGCCGAAGGCGCGGATGGCGTTGGCCGCGCGCTCCACCAGCATCATGTTGGTGGCCATGATCTTGTTGCCGTCCTTGTCGCGGC
>CAZSAX010000046.1:0-14407 GCA_964605075.1 uncultured Oscillospiraceae bacterium | reverse complement strand
GGGCTGGGATGAGCGCAACGCCGGCAACATCAGCCTTCTGCTGGATGAATCCGATCTGGCCGAATACCTGGACCCCTGTCTCGTGCTGCGCCGCATCCCCATCGGCTTTGACGCTGCTGCCCTCGCCGGACGCATCTTTCTTGTCACCGGCACGGGCAAGTATTTCAAGAATGTCACCGACCATCCGGAACAATGCCTCGGCATTCTGCGCATTGACCGCAGCGGCCGCAACGCGGAGCTTCTCTGGGGCTACGAGGGGGGCGGCTCCTTCACCAGCGAACTGCCCGCCCACCTGATGAGCCACATTGCCTGTCTGGCCAAAGACCCGGAAAACCGGGTCATCCTGCACAGCCATCCCACCTACACCATCGCCATGTCCAAGATCCATCCCATCGACGAGCGCAGCTTTACCCGCACGCTGTGGAAGAATCTGAGCGAAGGCATCATGGTCTTCCCGGAGGGCATCGGTATTCTTCCCTGGATGGTCTTCGGCACCACCGCCATCGGCGAGGCCACCGCCGAAAAAATGAAAGAACACCGGGTCGTTCTGTGGCCTCTTCACGGCATCTACGGCAGCGGCCGAAGCCTTGATGACGCCTTCGGTCTCATCGAAACCGTGGAGAAAGCCGCGCAAATTTATGTTCTCACCGCCAACATGCCCGCCATGAACCGGATCAAGGACAGCGATCTGCGTGCGCTTGCGGAGCATCTGAAACTGGAATACCGGGAGGATTACCTGGATTGACCCCGCCCATCTGCACACATCCCCCAAAACACAACCTTAAAAAACGCTCTCTTTTGTTCATTTTCCCACTTTCCATCGCTAAATTCCCGTGATATACTGACCTTATCTTATATAGGAGAAATCCATCATGACCAGCATCAACCGCAAGGCTGAATACTTTTACTTTAGCTACCGCTTTACCAGCTATTTTGGTAAGGCTTATTTCGGTTTGGTGAAAAGCGCTGGTGTATAAGAATTTCATTTCTGTTTATACACAAAGACCTGCAGCCAGACCGGCAGCAGGTCTTTTTTGTTTATAAAAATCTTCAAAACGGAGTGTAAATTATTATGATCGTAGTCCTGAAAAACAATCCCAATCCCAGCCAGTACGAGCATCTTCTTTCCTGGCTGCAGTCCAAGAACATCACCGTGCATCCCAGCCTGGGCGCCGGCGCCACCGTGCTGGGCCTTGTGGGCGACACCGCCCACCTGGACATTGACCTCATCATGGCCCTGGACATCGTGGAGGATGTCAAGCGCGTTCAGGAGCCTTACAAAAACGCCAACCGCAAGTTCCATCCGGAAGATACCGTCGTCAAGGTAGGAAACACCCAGATCGGCGGCGGAACGCTGACCATCATGGCCGGCCCCTGCTCCGTGGAATCGGAGGAACAGGTGGTGGCCATTGCCAAGGCCGTAAAAGCGTCGGGCGCCACCCTGCTCCGCGGCGGCGCTTTCAAGCCCCGCACCTCTCCCTATGCCTTCCAGGGCATGGGTGCCAAGGGTCTGGAGCTGCTGAAGGTCGCCCGGCAGGAGACCGGCCTCCCCATTGTCACGGAGATCATGGAGATCGGTCAGCTCCCCCTGTTCGAGGATGTGGACGTGATTCAGGTCGGCACCCGGAACATGCAGAACTTCGATCTTCTCAAAGCCCTTGGCAAGCAGGACAAGCCCGTCATGCTCAAGCGGGGCATGGCCGCCACCTACGAAGAGTGGCTCATGAGCGCCGAATACATCATGGCCGGCGGCAACGAAAACGTCATTCTCTGCGAGCGCGGCGTGCGCAGCTACGAAACCTACACCCGCAATATGCTGGACCTGACCGCCATCCCCGTTCTTAAGCGGCTGACCCATCTGCCCATCATCATCGACCCCAGCCACGCCACCGGCAAGAGCTGGCTGGTGGACCCCCTGGCCACCGGCGCCATCGCCACCGGCGCGGACGGCCTGCTCATCGAGGTACACAACGACCCCGAGCATGCCCTGTGCGACGGCCCTCAGTCCCTGCGCCCCGAGGCTTTCGACGCCCTGTCGAAAAAGCTTTATGCCCTGCATGAATTCATGAAGACGCAGGAGGGCTGAGCATGAATGTCGGCATCGTCGGCCTGGGCCTTATCGGCGGCTCCATGGCCAAAAGCGTAAAGAAACGCACCTCCCACACCGTGTGGGGCCTGGATATCGAGCAGGAGACCATGTACTTTGCCCGTATGTGCGGCGCCATTGACGCCCCTCTCACGGATGAAAACCTGACCGACTGCGATCTTCTTATGCTGGCCATCCGCCCGGAGGCCTGCGTGGCCTGGGTGAAGGAACACGCCCATCTGCTGAAAAAAAGCGCCGTGGTGGTGGATCTCTGCGGCGTAAAGCGGGATGTGGTGGCTGCCCTGGCCCCCATCGCCAGGGAACAGGGCTTCTCCTACATCGGCGGCCATCCCATGGCCGGTTCCGAGCGCAACGGCTTCACTTCCTCCACCGAGGAGCTCTATGTCGGTGCCTCCATGATCCTCACCCCGGACGCCAACAGCGAGATCGACATTCTGGAAATGCTCAAAGCCTTCTTCCTGGATGTAGGCTTTGCCACCATCGTTTTCTCCACCCCGGAGGAGCATGACCGCATCATCGCCTACACATCCCAGCTGGCCCATATTTCCTCCAGCGCCTTTGTCAAGTCCCCCACGGCCCAGCGCCGCCGGGGCTTCTCCGCCGGCAGTTTCGCAGACATGACCCGCGTGGCCCGACTGGATGAGAACATGTGGACAGAGCTTTTCCTCCACGATGCAGACTTTCTGACGGAAGAGCTGAAAGTCTTTATCGCCAGCCTCAATGAATATCTGGCCGCCCTGGAAAGCCGGGACGCGGACCGTATCCGGGCTCTTCTGAAAGAGGGCCGGGAAAAGAAAGCTGCCGCCGGCGGCAACTAAGGAGTGCTTTTCATGACCAAACGCATCCCCATCGGCGTTTCTCCGTCCTACGATGTGATCATCAGCCCCGGCATACTCCGGGAAGCCGGCCCCCGGCTGGCCGCGCTGTTTTCCCCCTGCCGGGCCGCCCTGCTTTGCGACGCAAATGTAGCGCCGCTGTATCTGGACACGGTAAAGAGCAGTCTGGAGAGCGCCGGTTTTGAGGTCCACCCCTTTATCTTTCCCGCCGGGGAGGAGCATAAAAACCTTCAAACTCTCTCGGAGTTCCTGGAATTCATGGCCGAGCAGCGTCTCACCCGTTCCGACTGTGTCATTGCACTGGGCGGCGGTGTCTGCGGGGACATGGCCGGCTTTGCCGCCGGCTGCTACATGCGTGGCATCAAATATGTCCAGATGCCCACCACCCTTCTGTCTGCCGTGGATTCCTCCGTGGGCGGAAAGACGGCCGTGGATCTGGCCGCCGGCAAAAATCTGGCCGGTCTCTTCCTTCAGCCTGCAGTGGTGCTGTGCGACCCGGATTGCCTGAAAAGCCTGCCCGGGGATCTTCTGGCCGCCGGCATGGCCGAGGCCATCAAAAGCGGCATCCTGGACGGCGAGGACCTGTTTGCCGCCTGCACGGCGGCAGAGCCGGATCTGGCCGCCGTCATTGCCGGCTGCGTGCGTTTCAAAGGCCGGGTGGTGGAGCTGGACGAAAAGGAGCAGAATCTGCGCCGCTGTCTGAATCTGGGCCACACCGCCGGTCATGCTGTGGAAAAATTGGCCGACTACCGCCTCAGCCACGGCCACGCCGTTGCCATCGGCCTTGCCATCATCACCCGCAGCGCAGCGAAAAAAGGTCTTTGCCCTGCCGACGACGCCCGGCGAATTCTGGACGCGCTGGAAGCAAACGCTCTTCCCATCAAAACCGATTTCACCGCTGCCCAGATCGCCCAGGCTGCCCTGGCCGATAAGAAACGGACCGGCGACACCATCACCGTAGTGCTTCCCACCGGCATCGGACGCTGCCGACTGCAGCCCATCCCGGTGGAGGAACTGGAGGCCCTGTTCGCGGCCGGAATGGAGGATTGAATGGATATCCGCATAAGCCCCGCCCCCCTGGCCGGCACAATCGCCGCCATCCCATCCAAGTCCGACGCCCATCGTCTCATCATCTGTGCGGCCCTGGCCGACAGAGAGACAAGGCTCCATCTCCCCTCTTCCTCCCGGGACATTGACGCCACCTGCGCCTGCATGCGGGCTTTGGGCGCCGATATCCGGCGGGAGGGTGAAAACATCCTCATAAAGCCCATAAAGTCCGTTCCGGAGAATCCGGTCCTGGACTGCGAGGAAAGCGGCTCCACCCTTCGTTTTCTTCTTCCGCTGGCCGCCGCAGTTTCCGACTCCGTCACCTTTACCGGCCGGGGCCGGCTCCCGGAGCGGCCGCTGAAAGATCTGATGGACGCCATGAAAGCCCATGGCGTGAGCTTTTCCGCCGAAAAGCTTCCTTTCACCACCCGCGGCCGTCTGCAGCCCGGAGATTTCTCCATCTCCGGCAGCGTCAGCTCGCAATACATTACCGGTCTGCTTCTCGCCGCCTCCGTTCTGGAAAGCGACAGCCGCATCCTTCTCACTTCCCCGCTGGAATCCGCCGCCTATGTGGACATCACGCTCTACGCCCTGCGCCGCTTCGGTATGGAAGTGGAAAGGCTGGAAAACGGCTGGCTCGTCCCCGGCGGACAGTCCATGCAGAGTTCCGGTGCGCTGCGCGTGGAGGGCGACTGGTCCAACGCCGCCTTCCCGCTGGTCGCCGGGCTTCTGGGCGGCGGCATCACCGTCACCGGTCTTGCCATGGATTCTCCCCAGGGTGACCGGGCCATTGTGGAGGTACTGAAAGACTTTGGGGCGGATATCACGGTTACCGACGATACCGTCCGGGTAAACCTCGGTTCCCTCCATGGCTGCACGGTGGACATGCGGGAGATCCCCGATGCGCTGCCGGCCCTGGCCGTTGTGGCCGCCCACGCAGCCGGCGAGACCCGCTTCATCAACGCCGGACGGCTTCGGCTCAAGGAAAGCGACCGCCTCACCGCCGTCGCCACTCTGCTTCACAGCCTTGGCGGCGATGCACAGGAGCTGCCGGAGGGCCTTGTTGTCCGGGGCGGAAGGCCGCTGACCGGCGGCGAGGTAGACGGCTTCGGCGATCACCGTATCGTCATGGCCGCCTCTGTGGCGGCCAGCGCCGCCCGGGGCGAGGTCATCGTGCATGGAGCGCAGGCCGTGGAAAAATCCTACCCCGCATTCTTTGAACACTTTAACGCATTGGGAGGTGCGGCCCATGTCCTATGATTTCGGAAAGCATCTGCGCGTCTCGGTCTTTGGTCAGTCTCACGGCGAAGCCATCGGCATGATAATGGACGGACTGCCCGCCGGCGAGGCCATAGACATGGACGAGCTCCAGCGTTTCATGGAGCGCCGTGCCCCGGGCCGCAACGCGCTGTCCACCGCCCGCAAAGAGCCGGATCGCCCCCGTTTTCTGTCCGGACTTCTGGACAGCACCAGCTGCGGCGCGCCCATCTGCGCCGTGATCGAAAACAAAGATACCCGTTCTTCGGATTATAACGAGCTGCGGGATGTTCCCCGCCCCGGCCACGCCGATTACACCGCCTGGGTCAAATGGAAAGGCCAGGCGGACATGCGGGGCGGCGGCCAGTTTTCCGGCCGTCTCACCGCGCCGCTGTGCATTGCCGGTGGCATCTGCAAGCAGGTACTGGCCCGCAAGGGCATATACGTCGGCGCTCATCTTTCCGCTGTTGCCGGCATCTGCGATGCCGATTTCCCCCTGTTCCCCAGCAAGGAGAGCTTTGACGCGATCTCTTCCAAAGCCTTCCCGGTACTCTCCGAGGAGGCCGGCGCGAAGATGCAGGAAGCCATTGCCGCTGCCGCTGCCAAGGGCGATTCCGTGGGCGGCGTGATCGAATGTGCGGTCATCGGCCTGCCCGCCGGCCTGGGCGGACCCCTGTTTGAAGGCGTGGAGGGACGGCTGGCTCAGGCCCTGTTCGGCATCTCCGCCGTCAAGGGCGTGGAGTTCGGCGCCGGCTTCCGGGCCGCTTCCATGAAAGGCTCGGAAAACAACGACCCCTTTTCCATGATCGGCGGCGACATTCTCTGCCGCAGCAACAACGCCGGCGGCATCCTGGGCGGCATTACAAACGGCATGCCACTTACGCTCCGCTGCGCCATCAAGCCCACCCCGTCTATCGCAAGATCCCAGTCCAGCGTTTCCCTCAGCCGCAGGGAAAACACCGTTCTTGAGATCAAAGGCCGCCACGACCCCTGCATTGCTCATCGGGCGGTGCCCGTGGTGGAAGCTGTTACCGCCGCTGTAGTTCTTGATATGATTCTGGAGGAGAATTTTTATGGAAATCACTGATATCCGCAAAAAAATCGACGAGGTGGACGAGGAGATACTCGCCCTTTTCCTCAAGCGCATGGACCTGTCCGAGGACGTAGCCGCCTATAAAAACGAACACAAACAGCCCATCCTCAACAAGCAGCGAGAACGGGAGATCCTTACCAAGGTCATGATGGCCGCCGGCGATCGCGAGCGTTACGCCTACAAGCTCTTCTCCACGCTCTTTGAGCTTTCCCGCAGCCGCCAGGCAGAGCTTTTTGACGCTCCCACCCAGGTGGGCGCTCAGGTCCGGGCCGCCCTGGCTGCCGAGCAGGAAGTCTTCCCCCAGACGGGCCTTGTGGCCTGCCAGGGCACCGAAGGCGGCAACTCCCAGCAGGCCTGCGACCGGCTTCTGCCCCGAGGCAGCATCATGTATGTGAAAAACTTTGAAGCGGTGTTCAATGCCGTGGAATCCGGTCTGTGCCGCTTTGGCGTCGTCCCCATCGAAAACAGCTCCAACGGCTCCGTCCGCGCGGTGTACGACCTTCTGCAGCGCAAGAAGTTCTCCATTGTCCGTTCCACCCGCCTTTGCATCCGCCATGAGCTTCTGGCCCTGCCCGGCGTGAAAATGTCGGATATCAAGGAGATCTATTCCCACGAGCAGGCCCTGGGCCAGTGCAGCCGTTTCCTTGCCAAGCTCAACGGCGTGAAGATCATACCCTGTGACAACACCGCCGAAGCCGCCCGCCATGTGGCCGAAAGCGGCGACCGCCAGGCCGCTGCCATCGCCTCCTATCCCTGCGAGGCCCTCTATGGTCTGGAATGCATCAACGACGACATTCAGGACAGCGACAACAACTACACCCGCTTTATCTGCATCGAGCGTAACCCGGTGGTCTATGCCGGCGCCAACCGCATCAGCCTGATCTTTGGCTGCGACAACACTCCCGGCGCGCTGTACAGCATTCTGTCCAAGCCCGCCGCCCTGGGCCTGAACATGACCAAACTGGAAAGCTGCGCTGTGAGCGGCCGGAACTTTGAGTTCATCTTCTTCATTGAGCTGGAGGCCAGCCTCCATCAGCCCGGCGTTCTGCCTTTGCTGGAAGAGCTGGAACGCAGCTGCCGGGGCTTCCAGATGCTTGGCAACTACGCCGAAGTCTGAATCATGGACAAAAAAATCTACGGCCTTATCGGCCGCAAGCTGGGCCACAGCTGGTCCGCCCCTATCCATCGGGCCATGGGCTGTGAAAGCTACCAGCTCATGGAACTGGAGCCGGAAGCCCTGGGCGCCTTTCTCGCCCGGGAGGACATCGGCGGTCTGAATGTCACCATCCCCTATAAAAAAGATGTCATTCCCTATTGCGACGAGCTTTCCCCCCTGAGCCGGGCCATCGGCAGCGTGAACACCATCGTCCGCCGCAATGGAAAGCTTTATGGCTGCAACACCGACGCTCTGGGCTTTTTGAAAATGGCGCAAAGAACCGGCATCGATTTCAGCGATAAAAAAGTCCTGGTCCTTGGTGCCGGCGGCGCCTCGGCCACGGTTGTGGGTGTAACGCGAACCGAGGGAGCCCGGGAAACCGTGGTGGTCAGCCGCAGCGGCGAGGAAAATTTCGACCATATCCAGCGTCACAGAGATGCCGATATCATTGTCAACGCCACCCCGGTGGGTATGTACCCCAACTGCGGCGAAAGCCTTGTGGATCTGAGCCAGTTCCCCAACTGCCGGGGCGTGCTGGATCTGGTGTACAACCCGCAGCACACCGCCCTTCTCATCCAGGCGGAGGCCCTGGGCATCCCCTGCTCCGACGGTTTGCCCATGCTGGTTTGGCAGGCAGCCGCCGCCGAAGAATTTTTCTTTGATAAAAAAATTCCGGATGAACTGTCGGAAAAGATTCTTTCTGAGCTTCGCCGGGATTTCACAAATCTCGTTCTTATCGGCATGCCCGGCTGCGGCAAAAGCACCGTGGGCCGGCATCTGGCCCGTCTCAGCGGCCGGGAGGTTCTGGAACTGGATGCCATGATCGAGGAAAGAGCCGGCTGTTCCATCCCCGAGATCTTTGCCGCCCAGGGAGAGGCCGGATTCCGGGCGCTGGAACACACGATTATTGAACAGGCCGGCAAACTCTCCGGCAAGATCATCGTCACCGGCGGCGGTGCCGTTACCCGGGAAGAAAACTATGCCCCCCTGCACCAGAACGGCCGTATCTATCAGATCGTCCGCCCGGTGGATCAGCTCCCCCGGGAAGGCCGCCCTCTGTCGCTGAAAGCGGATCTGTCCGAAATGGAAAAGACCCGGGCCCCCATGTATCGGCGTTTCCGGGATGTATCCATCAACAATCTCAGCACAGCCAAAGACTGCGCCGAATCCATCTGGAGGAATTTCTGTGAACATTTTGGTCATTAACGGCCCCAACCTGAACATGCTGGGCATCCGGGAGCCGGAGATCTACGGCAAAGCCACCTACGCCGACCTCTGCAAGCTCATCCAGACCGAGGCCGACAAGATTGGTGTATGCGTGGAGTTTTTCCAGTCCAACCACGAAGGTGCGCTTGTGGATGCCATACAGGGTGCTTATGGCAAAAAAGACGGCATCATCATCAATCCCGCCGCCTACACCCACACCAGCGTGGCCCTTCTGGATGCCGTGAAAGCCGTGGGCATCCCCACAGTGGAAGTACACATCTCCGACCCGGACACCCGGGAGGACTTCCGCAAAATTTCCTACATCCGGGCCGCCTGCGTGAAAAACATCCGCGGCCACGGCTTTGATGGTTATCTGGAAGCCCTTCGCTTTCTGGCCGAAAAGGAATAATGTAAACGAGGCAGGATCACTCCTGCCTCTTTTTTGTTTGGTCATTTATCGAAGGACGGGTTCGTCATATATACATTCTTCTGATCCAGCCGCTCGGTGGCCAGGCGCAGGGCCTCGCCAAAGCGCTGGTAGTGAACGATCTCCCGCTCCCGAAGGAAGCGAATGACATCAATGACGTCCGGGTCGTCCGCCATACGCAGGATGTTATCATAAGTCACCCGGGCTTTCTGTTCGGCGCCCATGTCCTCGCTGAGATCGGCGATCATATCACCCGTGACGGCAATAGTTTCCGCCGACCAGGGCGTGCCGGAGGCCGCCTGGGGATAGACTCCGGCGGTATGATCCACGAAGTAGGTATCAAACCCTGCCCGCTTCACGTCCGCCACGCTCATGTTCTTTGTCAGCTGATAAACCACCGTTCCCACCATCTCCAGATGACCCAGTTCCTCCACGCCTATGTCCGTCAGGATGGCGCGGAGCTCCGGATAGGGCATGGTATAACGCTGGCTGAGATAGCGCAGGGATGCACCCAACTCCCCGTGAGGTCCGCCGTACTGACTGATTATGAATTTTGCCAGAGCGGGATTGCAGTTTTTGATTTTCACGGGATACTGCAGCTTCTTTTCATATACAAACATCAGCGGTTTCCTCCCTTTCCCGTGCCCGGCTCCCAGGGCCAGGGCTCATTGATCCAGGCCCAGTCGCTGCAGTCGGCGGTGTCCTTGACCATGACCGGCCCATACAGTTCCCGGTAGCGGCGGCGGGCTTCTCCGCTCAACGCCACAAAACCCTTCCAGGCCCGAAACGCCTCCTCGTCATCGGCATGGGTGTCCAGATAAAGGGCCAGCTCATGGGTCACAAAATCCAGCGCCATCAGCTCTGTCTGCGGCGTCCGCTGTGCCGTCCCTTTGGCCACATAGCTCATAAACGGCAGGTCAAGGCCCGGAAAAAGCGTTCCCTTAGCCAAAGCCTCCTCCGGGTCATAGGCAGGAAGATAACTCTGCTGTGTGGGTATCATGGAAAGGGCCAGCGGTGCGCAGCCCGGCAGAGGCCCCTGCGTGTATTCGCAAGCATGTTTCATTGCCAAATACAATCCTCCTTTGCCCTCCATCCTATGCAGCCCCGCCCCAAAGCGTCCCGGGGAAAAGGGATTGATTTATAAGCAGTCTTATTATATAATTATCTGGAAATTCACATCTAGAGAAAGGAAAATCCGGCGTGAAAATCAAGATTTTGTCTGACAGTACCTGCGACCTGTCGCAGGAGCTAATCGAGAAATATAACATCGGCATCATTCCCCTGTATGTCAATGCCGGCGAAATGAGCTACCTGGACGGCATCGAACTCAAGCCCGAGCAGCTTTACAAGCTCGTGGAAGAGGAAGGCCTCACCGCCAGCACCGCCGCCGTGAACATCCAGACCTATCTGGACGTATTTGGCTCCTATTTGAAAGAGTACGACGCCATTGTCCATTTCACCATCTCCAGTTCCATGTCCTCCTGCTATCAGAACGCCTGCCTTGCCGCTGCCGAGCTGGGCAATGTGTATGTCATCGACAGCGAAAACCTCTCCACCGGCATCGGTCAGCTGGTCCTGGATGCTGCGATCATGGCCGACGAAGGCACGGAGCCTGCCGCCATCAAGGAGGAACTGGACAAGCGCAAAAAGAAGCTGGATGTAAGCTTCGTGGTGGACACGCTGGAATACCTGCGCAAAGGCGGCCGCTGCTCGGCTGTGGCAGCTTTCGGCGCCAACCTTCTCAAGCTTCACCCCTGCATCCAGGTCAAAGACGGCGCCATGGGCGTGGGCAAAAAGTTCCGCGGCTCCATGGACAAGTGCTACATCGACTATATCCACAGCGCCCTTTCCGATCCCGAAACCATTGACACCCGCCGCATCTTCATCACCCACTCCGGCATCAGCGAAGAGGCCTGCCAGAAGATCCACGCGGAAGTGGCAGCCACACTCCCCTTTGAGGAGATCCACATCACCCAGGCCGGCTGCACCATCTCCGGCCACTGCGGCCCCGGCACCATGGGTGTTCTGTTCTACCGCAAATAAAAAAACACAAAGCCCTTTGCCGCCAAGCAAAGGGCTTTTCTCAAAAACTCTGGAGGTCTATTATGGGACGTTTGGACAACAAAGTCTGTCTGATCACCGGCGGCAACTCCGGCATCGGCGAGTGCTGTGCCAAGCTTTTTGCCAAAGAAGGCGCGCAGGTGGTCATCACCGCCCGGCGGGAAGCCGAGCTGCAGCGGGTCACGGATGAGATCCTTGCCGAAGGCGGCGCCTGTCACTGGTTTTCCGGGGACGCAACCGTTCAGGAGGATGTGGACCGCATCGTTTCCTCCACCGTGGCGGCCTACGGACGTATTGATGTTCTGGTGAACAACGCCGGCATCCCCGACAAACACATGCGCGTAGCCTGGGTCACCGATGAGCTCTGGGACAGCGTGCACGCGCTGAACATCAAGGGCGCCATGCGCTTCTGCCGGGCCGTTTTGCCTCACATGGAAAAAACGGGCTATGGCTCCATTGTGAACGTGGCCAGCATCGGCGGCGTATACGGCTGCGCCGGCGCTGCCTATTCCAGTGCCAAAGCCGCCCTTCTTGGTCTGACCAAAAACATTGCCCAGCAGTATTTCCACACCCACATCCGCTGCAACTCCGTCTCTCCCGGCAGCACCCTCACGCCCCTGTTTGATCCCAAAAACTTTGAGGGCTGCGACACGGAAATGCAGGAGATCACCGCCCGCCGCCATTACCACCAGCGGGACACCATCCTCCAGCCCATCGAGCAGGCCAACGCCATCCTTTTCTTTGCCTGCGATGAGTCCAGCGGCATCAACGGCCAGGATCTGGTGGTGGACTACGGCAACCGCCTTTGACCGCTCATCTTATAAATTAGAAAACGTGGAACGGATAACCGTTCCACGTTTTTCATTCTTCGCGTCAGATGCCGGCGATAAACTCCGCCGCTTTGGGGGTCTTTGCACCGTAGGCCATTTTGAGATAATCCATGCAGTAGTTGTACACAGACTCTTCAATGGCATCGGTGGTATCGCTGGGGACCACGACCTCATAGCCAAGCAGATAAGCATCCGCCGCGGTATGCTGAATGCAGAGATTGACAAGCAGACCGCAGATGATCACGCCGTCCACACCAAGCTCCCGCAGGCGCATATCGAGATCCGTGCCGAAAAAGCCGCTGTAGCGGCGCTTGAGGACCATGTGGTCGCCCGCCTGGGGCGCCAGTTCGGGGATGACCTGTGCTTCGGAGGTGCCGGCAATGGCATGGTCGCCCCAGAGCTTCAGTTCGCCGTCTCCGGGAACATGCGCATCGCAGCAGTAGATGATGGGCAGCCCTTTTTCCCGGGCGGTTTTCAGCAGCTCCACGCACTGCGGCACAATGGCTTTCCCCCGCTCACAGCCCAGGTTGCCGGTAACAAATTCGTTGATCATATCCACGACCAAAACCGCGTATTTGGACATAGCTTTTACCTCTTTATTTTCAAGTTTTTTATAAATTTCAGCCGATCAGCGCGATCATCAGAGACACCAGCGGCAGTGTGATCAGACAGGCGATGGTGGTAAGCATCACCGCGCAAACCGCATAATCGCCGTCGGAGCCGTTGTTCTTTGAGAGCATGGCCACCATGTTAATGGCCGGAAGTCCCGACAGAAAGGCCATGGTCCCCGCCATGTCCTGGGGGACCCCCAGCAGCTTCATCCCAAGATAGAACAGCACCGGCAGAACCAGCATTTTCAGCACGATCTCGCCATAAAGCTCTCCGCATTTCAGCACCTTGCGCACATCCGTCATGGAAAGCATACCGCCAATGTAGATCAGCGACAGCGGCATACTGGCCGCGCCGATCTTGTCCAGCGTGGTCACCAGCACCCTGGGCAGATGCCAGTCCAGCAGCACAAGCACTGTGGCAAGCAGGATCGCCGCCAGCGCCGGGCTGAGCAGCTTCTTCAGTCCCGCCAGAGAAAAGGGCGTTTTTTCTGCTGTCACCGGCTTGGTCTGGGAGACGCCGTAGGTCCAGAAAAGAGCCTGATCCAGAATGGTGAACAGCGAAATATACAAAAGCGCCGTATCCGGATATAGCTCCACCACCAGCGGGATCCCCATAAAGCCCACGTTGCCGAAGATGGTGATGGCATGAAACACCTTGGCACGGTTGCCCCTGAGCTTAAATACCTTTGCCAGAAGCCTGGCCAGCAAAAACAGCAGCACATACAGCGCGATGGTCAGCGGAATCACCAGAAGGCTCTGCCGCAGTCCCTCCCGGGTAGCGCCTTCGGCCGTGTTGACAAAAATGAACGCCGGCAGCAGCACGCTCATAATGAGCTTTGACAGCCGCCGCAGGGTGGTCACATCCAGAATATCCAGCTTGACCGTCAGCATACCCACAAAAATCAGCAGCAGAAAAATGCCGATCTGATTCAAAACAATAAAAAACTGATCCATTCGCCGCTCCAGTTCCCTTTTGATGTAGAACTTTATATTTAACATTAAAATTTTATGCCAAGACAGCGGGAAAGTCAATGCCTTCCCGCCGTCTTACTTTGCCCGGGCCGGTCAGTAACCGGGAGAAAAAAGCCGTCCTCAAGCCCATATTGTTCATTCTTAGACAATTCTTTCATTTCTTTTATTCATATGATAAAATGACAATAATTTTCAACTTGTGAGGATCATCATGCAAAATTTTCTGAGCGTCATCGAGACCGTAAACAACGCCGTCAACGGCTTTGTCTGGGGCGTTCCCGCCATGGTCTGCATCATCGGTGCGGGCATCTGGCTGAGCGTCCGGACCCATTTTGTTCAGTTCCGCCGTCTGGGCTACGCCATTAAATCCACCGTCGGCAAGCTCTTCAAGAAGAGCGAAGCCGGCGAAGGCGCGCTGACGCCCTTCCAGGCCGTCTGCACCGCCCTTTCCGCCACGGTAGGCACCGGCAACATTGCCGGCGTGGCCGGCGCCATTGCCATCGGCGGCCCCGGCGCCGTGTTCTGGATGTGGATCTCCGCCCTGCTCGGCATGTGCACCAAGTTTGCCGAAGTCACGCTGGCCGTTCGCTACCGCGAGCGCAACGCCAAAGGCGACTGGGTGGGCGGCCCCATGTACTATATCAAAAACGGCCTGAACAAGCGCTGGCATTTCCTGGCCACGCTTTATGCCATTTTCGGTGTGATCACCGTCTTCGGCACCATCAACGCCAACCATGTCAACACCATGACCGCTGCCATCAACACCGCCCTGATGAGCTTCACTGTTATCGTCGCCGAGGGGAA
>CAZSAX010000045.1:0-14414 GCA_964605075.1 uncultured Oscillospiraceae bacterium | reverse complement strand
CCACCAGCTCGCCTTCCTTCTTCAGCAGGCTCTCGGGGATCAGCACGGGCATGGCCACATTTTCATGGCCGGTCTTTTTGAACTCCGCGTCCATCAGGCGCTGGATGTTTTCCCAGATGGCATAGCCATAGGGCCGCAGGACCAGGAAGCCCTTGACGCTGGCGTAGTCCACCAGCTCCGCCTTCAGGCAGATGTCGGTGTACCACTGGGCGAAATCCTGCTCCATGTCGGTGATCTGCGCCACTTTTTTCTCTTTTGCCATATATTTTCACTCTCCTTAAATTCTAACCAATTTATTTTATATGTGCCGCCCTTCCTTGTCAAGCCGGATTGACGGCGGCAGGGAATTATGGTATATATGTTATTCGGTAAACTATCCTCACACGAAAGATCGAGAGGTAACGATTTGAACAAACAGCGTTTTTTAACGGAACTGAAGCGCCTGCTGGTGTTCATGACGGACAGCGACCGGGATCTGACCATCGCCCGCTATGCCGACATGTTCGAAGCCGCCGGAGAGGACGGCGAGCAGGCGGTCATCGAAAAACTGGGCTCCCCCACGAAGCTGGCCATCTCCCTGTCCCGGGGCTATGAGCCCGGCCAGCTCACCACCGAGCACAAACAGCGCCAGGCTCTCAAAAAGGCGGAAAAAGCCGCCAAGACCGTCAAGAGCCAGCTCCACGGCATCGAGGACTACACCCCCGGCACCCAGTTTGACGGCGAAGAGGACGACCCCGTGGCCATCATCCTGAAAAGCCTGGAACAGGACTTCACCGAAGAGGACGAGCCCGGGGAAGAAGAGCCGGAAGAGGAGCTCATCGAAGAAGAACCCGCGGAAGAACCGGCGCCTGTCACCGTTTACAAACGGCTGGACCGCCCCATGCCCGTGGGCCTGGGGGCTGCGCTTCTGACGCTGATCCTGCTGGTGGTCGGCCTGCCCCTGGCGGGCGTGGGCCTTGTGCTGCTGGCCCTGTGTCTGCTGCCCGGCATTGCCGCGGTGGTTGGCGCGTGGCTGAGCGCCATCGCCGCCCTCTGGTGCATCAGCCAGATCGCCGATGCCCTTTTGCTTTTCGGCCTTGCCTTTTTGTGCCTGGGCCTTGGCCTTGTGATCTTCTGGCTGGGTCTGCGGCTGGATATCCGGCTGGTAAAGCTGTGCATCCGGGGCGTGGCCGCCCTGTGCGACGCACTTCTGGGAAAGAAGGTGGCTGTGGAATGAAAAAAGCATGGAAGATCATCTGTTCCGTGGCCCTGGTGTGCCTGGCCATGGGCGTTCTGCTGGCCGGCGTGGGCTTTTTCACCGGCGGCTCCCCCTCCAGCATCATAAACCATGGCAGTCTGGACGGCTTTATCGAGCGTCTGACCATCAACTGGAATCTGCTGAAAGAAATGTTTGCCGGGCTGCTCCCCTGAACCGCCGTTTCGGCATAGAATAAAGACGGAAGCATTGTCTTCCGTCTTTTTTCATCACAAACACCACCAAAGCGGGCATAATTTATACAAAATGCCACTTGCGGACAAGCGGCGAACATGATATCATGTTCACCTCACAAGAACAAAACTCTTTCAAGGAGATACAAACCCATGGCTGACAGCGCACACAAAACCTACTACCTTGTAGAAGCCAGCGCCCTTCCCGAGGTTTTCATCCGGGTCACCCAGGCCCGGGAACTTCTGGAGACCGGCCAGGCGCAAACGGTGGCGGAGGCCGCGGAAAAGGCCGGCATCTCCCGCAGCGCCTACTACAAATATAAAGACAGCGTCCTTCCCTTCCGGGATATGGGCCGGGGCCGGATCGTGACCTTCCAGCTTCTCCTGCGGGATGTCACCGGCGCTCTCTCCGCAGTGCTGGGCCTGTTTTCCGCCAGCGGCGCCAACATTCTGACCATCAACCAGTCCATCCCCTCCGGCGGCGCCGCCCCCGTGACCATCACGGCGGACACCGCCGAGCTGGAAGCCGATACGGAAGCGCTTCTGTCCCGGATCGCGGCGCTGGATGGCGTGATCAAAGCCGCCGTACTGGCGGGATGAGGTGAGAACATGAACAAAAAGAAATTCGCGATCCTTGGCTATGGCACCGTGGGAAAAGGCGTGGCCGAGGTCTGGAGCGAGCTGGAAAACGCCCCCCTGGACCAGGGCCCCATCCTGGTGCGCCGGGAGCATCCGGCAGATGTTTTTTCCTCTTTTATGACCATGGACTTTGCCGCCATCGAAAACGACCGGTCGGTGGCCGTGGTGGCGGAGGTCATGGGCGGCACGGATGCGGCCTATGACTATACCAAACGCGCCCTGCTGGCCGGCAAGAGCGTGGTCTCCAGCAACAAGGCTCTCGTGGCCGCCCACGGTGCGGAGCTGACAGCCCTGGCCAGGGAAAAGGGCGTGAGCTATCTGTTCGAGGCCAGTGTGGGCGGCGGCATTCCCCTGCTGCGTCCTCTGACCCGCTGCCTGGCCGCCAACCGGGTGGACGAGCTCTGCGGCATTTTAAACGGCACCACAAATTTCATCCTGACCTCCATGAAAACCCAGGGCCAGAGCTTTGCCGAAGCCCTGGCGGTGGCCCAGGAGCTGGGCTACGCCGAGGCCGACCCCACCGCCGATGTGGAAGGGCATGACGCCGGGCGAAAAACCGCCATTCTGGCCTCCCTGGCCTTTGGCGGCTGCGCCGCCTTTGAGGATATGTCCGTGCAGGGCATCACGAAGATCACCCCCGCCGACCTGGAGCTGGCCCGGGCCCTGGGCTTCCAGATCAAGCTTCTGGGCCGGGCCGCCCGGACCGCGGAAGGCGTTTTCGCCTTTGTGGAGCCCCATCTGGTCCCGGCGGACAAGCTGCTGGCTTCCGTGGAGGGCGTGATGAACGCCTGCATGATCCGGGCCAGCGCCGTGGGCGAAGTAATGCTTTACGGCCCGGGCGCCGGCAAGCGCCCCACCGCCAGCGCCGTCTGCGCCGACCTTCTGGCCGCCGCGGAGCATCCCGGCGACTGCATGGCCATCCCGGCCGCCCCCATCGTCCTGGCCGACCCCGACCGACTGCCCGGCCGCTGGTATATCCGGGCCAAGGCAGAACCCGCCGCCCTGTTCCAGAGCTTCCCGGAAGCCCGGCCGGTCTACGGCCAGAGCGGCGAATGCGGCTTCCTGAGCCCCTCCATGACCCGCAGCCAGCTGCAGCAGCAGTTCGGCACTTTGCCGGTCAGCGCCGCGTACCGGGTGCTGGACTGACGAATATACTGTTTTAGGCAACTGCCTTCAATCCGTTTTCAAGGAGATCCCTATATATGCTTATCGTTCAAAAATTCGGCGGAAGCTCCGTGGCCGACACGGCCAAAATCAAAAATGCCGCCGCCATCATATCCGAATGCTTTCTGGAAGGAAACGACGTTGTGGTCGTCCTGTCCGCCCAGGGCGACACCACCGATGACCTTCTGGAAAAAGCCGCCCAGCTCAATGCCTCTCCCTCCAAGCGGGAGCTGGATATGCTGCTGGCCACCGGCGAACAGCAGTCCATCGCCCTGATGGCCATGTGCCTGGAGTCCATGGATATGCCCGTGGTCTCCCTGCTGGGCTGGCAGGCCGGCATGAGCACCGACTCCGCCTACGGCAACGCCCGCATCCGCCGCATCCATCCCGAGCGGCTGCAGCGGGAACTGGACAAGCGGCGCATCGTTCTGGTGGCCGGCTTCCAGGGCGTGACAAAATACGACGACATCACCACCCTGGGCCGGGGCGGCAGCGACGCCACCGCCGTGGCTCTGGCGGCAGCTCTCCACGCCGACCGCTGCCAGATCTTCACCGATGTGGACGGCGTTTACACCGCCGATCCCCGCAAGGTCCCCAACGCCCGCAAACTCGACGAGATCACCTGCGATGAAATGCTGGAGCTGGCCTCCATGGGCGCGCAGGTGCTGATGAACCGCTCCGTGCAGCTGGCCAAGCGCTACGGCGTGGAGCTGGAAGTGCTTTCGTCCATCACAAGAAAGCCCGGAACATTGGTCAAGGAGGTCACCAAAGACATGGAAGAGATGAAAATCACCGGCATTGCCAAAGACGAGAAGGTCGCCCGCCTCAGCGTGGAGGGTCTGCCCGACACCCCCGGCTCCGCCTTCAAGGTGTTCAGCACCGTGGCCCGGGTGGGCGTGAATGTGGACATCATCATTCAGGCCAACGGCCGGGGCGGCATCAACGACATGAGCTTCACCGTGGCGGAAGCGGATGTGGAAAAGGCCGTGGCCGCCCTGGAATCCAAGAAGGAATCCCTGGGCTTTGGGCAGGTCACCGTGGACCGGGACATCGCCAAGGTCAGCGTGGTGGGCGCGGGCATGATGTCCAACTCCGGCATCGCCGCCCTCATTTTTGAAGCCCTGAACGACGAGCATATCAACATCCAGATGATCTCCACCAGCGAGATCAAGATCTCCGTGATCCTGGCCCAGGCCCAGGCCGACCGGGCCGTGTCTGCCATCCACCGGAAGTTTTTCGAAACCTGAGCCTTTCGACAAAAATCTACATTTTGTGCCACCGCGCCGGAGCTGTCACAAGCTCTGGTGCGGCTTCATTTTCCAGGATTTTTTCGTTGACATATCGCAACCTTTGTGATAATTTGTTTCTATATAGTAACGAAATTGTAACCTTTTCTGGAAATTATGAGGTGAGCACATGCAGGAAACCAGCTTTGAAAACAGCTTGCTCCAGCGCCTGACCGCCATGAGCCCGGACGCCGTTGTGACGATGGGCCGGGAGCTCTGCGCCGCGCTGAGCAAGGACACCGACAGCTGCCACGGCGCCATCTGGCCGGGCAACGTTTACTTTGACGATGACGGCAAAGCCCATCTGGGCGAGCCTTCCGACCTGCCTGTGTCGGCCATGAGCGCCGACCAGGTGGAGTATCTGGCCCCGGAGGTCTTCTGGAACAACCTCCGCAGCCCCGCCGCCGACGTTTACAGCCTGGGCATGCTGATGTACACCGCCTGTCAGAAAGGCCGGCTTCCCTTCCTGAGCGAGGACGATTCCGAGCTGGAGCGCGCCAAAGCCCTGCGCCGGCGGATGAAGGGCGAGTCCATCCCCGCCGTTTCCGGCGTAAGCGAGGAACTGGCCGCGGTGCTTGCCAAAGCCATGGCCCATGAGCCTTCGGAGCGCTACGCCGACGCCGAAGAGCTGCTGCAGGCGCTGAGCGAGACCCGGGAAGCGCTGCCCTCCGAAGCCCCCGTGCTGGAGCTGAGCGAGGAAGAAGCCGCCGTGGCCGCCGCCCTGGGCGCAGGCATTCTCTCCGACGAGATGGTTGATGCTCACGCCGCCAGGGCCGAGACTGAGCAAAAGAAGCAGTATACAGTCCGCAAGGACATTGAATCCGGCGCCGCCCGCCGGGCCGCCGCCAAAAAAAAGCGCCGCAGCACCACCATCATTCTGGTGGCCGGCGTCGTGGTGGTCCTGGCTCTGATCGGCGTTGCCGTCGCGGCCCTGGGCAATCTGGGCGGCGAGGAGCTGCAGACCCTGTCTCCCACGCTGGCACCCGTTGCCACCGCCACCCCGGAACCCACCGCCGAACCCACCCCCAGCCCCACACCGGCCCCCACCGTGAACCCTGTGGTCTACACCGCCTTTGCCACGGAAGACACCTGGTCCGAGCTGACGGCCGCGGAGCTGGATGGCGGCGCCGGCCTGCGGCTGGCCCCCATCACCAGTGAGGCGGAAATGGACGCTGCCATCACCGCCGCCAAGGCAAAGAACCTGAAAAACCTTTGGCTCGGCGCGCAGTATCTGGACGAAGACGCTGCCCCCAACGGCGAGGCCGGCTGGTACTGGACCAGCGGCATCCTCCTGGCCGAAGACGATCCCTTCTGGGCCGAAGGCCAGCCCGGGGAAAACCCCGAAGGCAAGAAGCTGATGCTCTGCTATGTGGAGCCCGAAGCGGACGCGGAGGAGACCGAAGAACAGGAATTCTGGAAGTTCTTCGCCGTGGACGAAGATGACACCGACGACTATGAAGCCCTGGGCTATCTGCTCACCGGCCGGGTCACCGCCACCCCCAAGCCCGCGGCCACGCCCAGCCCCCAGCCCAGCGCCACCGCCCGTCCGCAGGTGACCCCCAACTACGAGTACACCCCGGTGCAGACCGCCCAGCCCACCACGGCGCCCACCGCCACCGTCGCACCCACCGCCACCGTCGCACCCACCGCCACGGTCGCCCCCACTGCCACACCGACGCCCACCGCCACCGTTTCTCCCAGCCCCAGTCCCTCCGCCACCGCGACCCCCGAATACTCCGTGACCTACATGGCCGATGGCGTGCAGGTGGGCGAAGTGCAGACGATCGAGCACGGCAAGGACGCGGTTCCTCCGGCGGTTCCTGAAAAAACCGGCTACACCGGTGCCTGGGCCGCCGACGGCAAGAACATCACCTCCAACCTTATCATCAACGCTGTGTACACCGCCAAGACCTACGAAGTAAAATACGTGGCCAACGGCACGGTGATCGCCACACAGACCATTGAATACGGCAAAAATACCACCGCTCCCGCGGTGCCCGCCAAGGAAGGCTACACCGGCGTCTGGAGCTCGGACGGCACGAACATCACCGCCGACACCACCATCACTGCGGTCTACACCTTCAACACAAGCTATACCGCCACGATTACCGAGGATAGCTGGACCGATCTGACCGAAGGGGACGAAGCCATTGCCCTGGCCACTCCCAGCACCGCCGCGGAGCTGAGCGAACTGATCAAGGCCCTGGAAAGCTACAACAGCGCCAACCCCAGCGCCCCCATCCAGCAGGTCTGGCTGGGCGCGGAATACCGGGCCGACAGCACCCCCGAGGACAGCACCGATGACGCCGGCTGGTACTGGACCGACAGCGAAAACACCCGACTGGCCGCCGATGACAGCAACTGGGCCGAAGGCCAGCCCGGGGAAAACCCCGAAGGCAAGAAGCTGATGCTGGTGTACGTGGCCGACGAAACCAATCCCGAAAACAGCGCCTGGAAGTTCCATGCGGTGGATGACACCGCCGACGATCTCAGCACCACCTATCCCAAGCTGGGCTATGTCACGGAAAGCGCCCTTTCCTCGGGCAGCGGTTCCGGCGGCAGCGACTCCCTTGGCTCGGAGACGCTGACCGGCAGCAGCCAGGCCGCCGCCGACGGCGAGGCCGACCTCTTTGACGAAAGCCTTCTCAAGCCGGTAGGCAGTCCCTGACAATTCAAAACGCCGGAGCTCGAAACTCCGGCGTTTCTCTTGAATGCTGTCACTTGTTTACGCATTTGTCACAACTCCCGCCCCTTTCTGGGGTAAGATACCTTTGAAATAATATCGTTTCCCAAATAATTCCGATTCGGGGAGATCTCCATGAGCGACAACAACGAAAATAAAATCCCCGGCGGCGAAAACTCCGAGTACCACTATTACCGCCCGGAGCAAAACCCGCACATCCATCCGGACGCCGCCCCCGCCGGTGATCGGCCCAGCTGTGTCTACAGTCCCAGCCGGGGCTACAACAGCTATCCGCCCACCAAGCCGGAGGAAAAGAAGCGCTTCGGCACCCGCAGCGTGGTTTTTCTGTGTCTGGCCTGTGTTTTGCTGGCCGGCGCGCTGGGCGTGGGCGCCACCCTTCTTCTGACCCGCCCGCAGCCGGAGGACACCGCCGACCTCTCCCTTATGACCGACGCCGAAACCCTGGAAGCAGAAGCTCCGGTTTCCACCATAACCCCGGTCCTTGTCACCAACTCCACCCTGGATTCCGACACCATGCGGCCGGAAGACATCTACACGCTGGCCTGCCAGCAGGTGGTGGGCGTGACCACCGAGATCACGTACTACAACATCTTCGGTCAGGTGGGCGCCGCCGCAGTTTCCGGCACCGGCTTCATCCTCACCGACGACGGCTATGTGCTGACAAACTACCACGTCATTGAGGAAGCCTACCTGGGCGGCCACAATGTTTCGGTCCTGAGCCATGACGGCACGGAGTACGCCGCCGCCGTGGTGGGTGTGGAAGCCGACAACGACCTTGCCGTCCTGAAAATCGACGCCGCCGGTCTCAACGCCGCCGCGCTGGGCGACTCCAATGAAATGCAGGTGGGCCAGACCATCTACACCGTGGGCAATCCCCTGGGTGAGCTGAGCTACACCATGACCTCCGGCATCGTGTCCGCCATGGACCGCAGCATCCAGACCGATAACAACACCACCGTGAACATGTTCCAGATCGACGCCGCCGTCAACACCGGCAACTCCGGCGGCCCGGTGTACAATGCCTACGGTCAGGTCATCGGCATCGTCACCGCCAAGTATGACTCCTCCGGCATGGAGGGTCTGGGCTTCGCCATTCCCATTTCCGACGCCCACTTCATTGCCAACGAGCTCATCACCAACGGCTATGTTTCCGGCAAAGCCACCATGGGCATCACCCCCATCACCGTTTCCAGCAGCTCCGCCCAGTACTACAACATGGTCCAGGGCGCCTATGTCTACTCCGTGGACGCCGGCAGCTGCGCCGAAAAGGCCGGGCTTCGCACCGGCGACATTATCGTGGCCGTGGGCGAAACTGAGATCCTGAACGAGGACAGTCTGGTGAACACCCTCAAGAAATATCACGCCGGCGACACCGCCCAGCTCACCATCTTCCGGGCCCAGGAATACCTGGAGCTCTCCATCACCTTCGATGAAGAGCTGCCCGAAGAGGAAAGCACCGCGGACGAGACCGTCAGCGTAAGCTCCGGGGAGATCGCCCCCGGACAATACTACTACCAGTACGAATACCAGGGCGGCAACCAGGATCTTCTGGAAAACTTCTTCCGTTCCTGGCGCTGATCGCCGCCCCTCCCACAAATAAAACAGCGTGTACGGCAAGCCTTGCCGTACACGCTGTTTTTACGCCCGGAAGGGCCGCTCATGCCTTCTCCCCGTCGGAGGCCCCGCTTCCGGCGGCGCGAACGCTGAGCAGCGCTGCATTCAGCTCCGCCCCCAGGATCAGAATGACCGCCGTCATATACAGCCACATCAGCAACACGATCACCGCGCCCAGAGTCCCGTAAACAACGGAATAGTTGGCAAAATTCTCCACATAGAAGGAAAAGCAGACGCTGACGATCATCCATGCGGCCAAAGCAAAAAGAATGCCCGGCCGGATGGCCTTCATGGGCTGCCGCTGGTCCATGGCGGCAGAGTATAGGCCGCCCAGCGCCGCAAACATAAGCACCCCGATGGGAAGAAAGCGCAGATACTGCCAGATCCCCAGAAAGTAGCCGGAAAAGCGCCGGGCGCTTTCGGGAAGCAGCACACTGATATGCCCCAGAACCTGCTTGCCAAAGGTGGACAGCAGCAGCGTCAGCCCGATCACCAGCAGAAGGAGCACCGTGTAGATCAGCTGACGGAGAAGATAGGCCCCGGGGCGGGCCGGCTTATCCAAATGGTAGGCCAGGCGCACATCGTTCATCAGGCCCTTGGTCGCCCGCAGGGGGAACCAGATGGAAAAAACCAGCGAGAACCACATCAGGCTGTGGCTGGAGGTATGAGACACATAGTCCAGATAGGATTCAATGATCCCCACGACATCCCGGGGCAGGAACTGCTGCAGCGTTTCGGTAATGGCCGTCACATTCAGATCCAGAAGCCCCAACAGATTGTTCAGAAAGATCAGCAGCGGGAACAGCGCAAAAAGAAGATAGTAAGCCAGCCCGGCTGCGTTTTTCCCCACGTTGTGGGCAAACATATTCTGCGCCATCAGGCGGAGTGCAGGCCGAAACACCTTCGGTTTCCCCGCTTTGCTTTCCTCCGGTACCTTTGCCGCCACCCATATCACCTTCCTTGGAACCATGGCCGCCGAAAGCACGGCGGCCATTTCATTTTATGTTTCTGCCGCGGGAAATGTCCGGCGGCCGGGCCGGACGCCGGCTTCCCCGTTATGCCCCGGTCCCGGTCTGGACTTCAGCGGGCTTCGGCGCGGGCAGCTTGTTCACATTTTCCCGCAGCAGCCGGTATATGGCCGCCGCCAGAGGCACGCCGATCAGCATGCCCACAATGCCCATGACGCCACCGCCGATGGTGACCGCCGCCAGCACCCAGATGGCCGGCAGCCCCATGGAAGAGCCCACCACCTTGGGGTAGATCAGATTGTTCTCCAGCTGCTGAAGGATCACGATATAAACGAGGAACAGCACGGCTTTTGCCGGCGACACGGTCAGGATCATAAAGGCGCCGACCGCGGCCCCGATGTAGCCGCCCGCCACGGGGATCAGCGCCGTAAACGCGATCACCGCCCCGGTCATGGTGGCGTAGGGGAAGCGCAGCAGCAGCATACCCAGGGTGCAGAGCAGGCCCAGGATCACCGCCTCGGTGCATTGCCCGACGATGTATTTGTGAAAGCAATCGTTCAGCACCGACAGCAGATACCGGGTTTTGCCGTAAACGCCGGCTTTCAGGTAGCGCTTCATCAGCCGGTCAAACTGCCCGCCCAGCTTTTCCTTGCCGGTGAGCAGGTAGATGGAGAAGATCAGCGCAAACAGCGCCGTGACCACCCCGGAAAACACGCCGGACACCATGCTGACAGCCGTGCCCATCACATTGCTCACGCCGCTGGTGAGAACGCCGACGATCTGCTCGATCCGGGACCGCCAGTCAATGTTCTGCAAAGAGGCCAGAATATCCTCCGGCACGATGCCCACCGTTTCCAGCCACGCCGCCAGCGCTTCCACCGCGCCGGGGATCTGGGCGATCAGCAGCTCCACACAGGCCACCAGCTCCGGCACGACCAGCCGGACCAGGAGGATCACGATCAGCACCAGCGTGATAAACGCCGCCAGCATGCAGACCACCCGGCGGCTTTTGACCGCCGCCGCTTTCTGCGATTTGGGAAAATAGTGCCTCTCATAAAAGCTCATCAGAATATTGACGACGTAAGCGATCACGCAGCCGATCACCAGTGACATGGCCGCGCTGAACACGGTGGAAACCATCCCCGCGAAAGAGGACCAGTACGTCATGCATAAGTACAGAAGAAATGCGCTTAGCCCGATCCTGAAACAGGATTTCCATTCAATTTTCATATTGTGCCGCCTTCCCTTTTCCGTTCAAAAGCCTTCCCCGGAAGCCTTCCGGGGAACGCCGTCCGGGCATTTTTATGTATAGTATTACTATAGCTTAGTTACGGCTTCATTAACAACAGTCAGTTGCATAAATGTTGACGCATGTGCAACAACAAAACGCTAATTGTCGCAAAAGTCCCCCTGTCTTCGACACAGCGCCCTCCGCCGGGGCCCGAATCCGGCCGAACAAAAAAAGCACCGGACGGCATGGTCAGAAAGACCATGCCGTCCTTTCGGAATCGGATTTTCTTTTACTCTTCCGCCCCGGGCTCTTCCACCTTCCCGGCCCCCCGGCCGCAGATGCGGATGCGCTGGCAGCTCCCTTCCCCGAAGAAAGCATCCATGGCCGCCCGGTAGGGCTCGAACAGGGTCTCCGGCATCAGGGCCTGCACGCAGCCGGCAAAGCCGCCGCCATGGACCCGCCAGGCGCCCCGACCATCCAGAAGCCTTGCCGAAAGGGCCAGGCCCTTGGCCAGGTTGTCCCCCAGATCGGGCTCGATGATGTTTTTCAGAAGCCTCTCCGAGCTGCGCCCGGATTCGTTCATCAGCTCCATATAGCGGTTGCCGTCCCGGAGCCCCAGGGCATCTGCCATGGAGGCCGTGCGGCGGCATTCATCAAAGAAATGCCGGGCCCGCATCCAGGGCAGCTCATTTTTATGCTCGGGCCACAGCTCGTCAAAGTCCGAAGGCCGGACCTTGGCCAGAAACTGCTGGCCGAAGCAGCGGGCCACGGAGCTCATATCCTCCGGAATTTTCGCATAGGCCGCAGTGGCCCCGGCGTGGCTGGCGCCGGTGTCCGTGAGGCAGAGGACCAGGCCCATGCTCTCAAAATCACAGTCCATGCGGATGATCTTGGAGTTGAGGAAATCTATGTATACCGCGCCGCCCATGGCGCAGGCCAACTGATCCAGCAGGCCGCTGGGCTTGCCGAACCATCGATTTTCCGCCTTGCGGGCCGCTTTGGCGATCTCCTCCGGGGCAAAAAAGGCCCCTTCGGCAAACTCCGACACCATATACCCCACCAGCACCGCAAAAGCCGCGGAGGAGCTCATGCCCCGGCCGGCGGGGAGACGGCTGATGATGTGGGCGTCAAAGCCCCGCAGCTCCTCCGCGCCGTCGGCCATGATGGCCGTCACGCCCCGGGCCAGGGCCGCAGGGGTGCCGATCTCGCTCTCGTCCGGCCAGAGCTTGTCCAGATCGATGCTGACGCTGTCATAGCCCTCGGAAGAGATTCGGATGATGCGGCTGCCATTGAGCTCGGCTTCGGCATAGATGCCCTGCTCCACCGCCGCCGCCATAGCCCGGCCTTTCTGGTGGTCCGTGTGGTTCCCGGCCAGTTCGGTTCGGCCGGGACTGAAAAAGCGAATCATTTTCTCTTCACAACTTTTCTTGCCGCCGCCGCGACCGCCGCCGCGTCCAGGCCGTATTTTTCAAGCAGAAGATCGTATTTGCCGGTTTCGGTGAAGCAGTCCTGAATGCCAACGAATTCGGTGGGCGCACCCACCCCCGCGCCGGCCAGAACTTCCGCCACCGCGCTGCCCATGCCGCCGTAGATCTGATGCTCTTCGGCGCAGACACAGGCGCCGGTCTCGCCGGCACAGCGGATCACCAGTTCCCGGTCCATGGGCTTGAGGCTCAGCAGGTCCACCACCCGGGCGTCGATGCCCTCGGCCTGGAGGAGCCCGGCGGCTTCCAGCGCCTTGTGGACCATGATGCCGATGGCGAAGATGGTCACATCCTTGCCCTCGCGCACGATCTTGCCCTTGCCCAGCGCAAAGGTCTCCTCCGCACTGTAAAGCTCGGGATACTCGCTGCGGCTCAGACGCAGATACACCGGGCCGTAGTTCTCCGCCGCCCAGCGGGTGGCCCAGACGGTGGAGGCGGGGTCAGAGGGAACGATCAGCCGCATGTTGGGCAGCGAGCGCATAAAGGCGATGTCGTCCAGGGCGTGATGGGTGGCACCGTCCAGGGCGTCGCTCATGCCGCAGTAGGCGCCGGCCAGCTTCACGTTCAGATTAGCATAGCAGATCTGGCTGCGGGCGGCGATGAGGCCCAGGGTGGTCAGGAAGCAGGTAAAGGTGTTGACAAAGGGGATCTTGCCCACGCTGGCCAGACCCGCGGCGCAGGCCACCATATCGCTTTCCGCGATGCCCATATTGAAAAAGCGCTCGGGATATTTCTGTCCAAAGACCTTGGACTTCGTGGAGCCGGAAAGGTCGGCGTCCAGAGCCACGATGTCGGAGTATTCCTCGCCCAGAGCGGCCAGAGCGTCGCCGTAAACGTCACGAATGGACTTTGCCATCAGTGCTCACCTCCCAGCTCAAACATAGCTTTGCTGTAACTGTCCTTGTCGATGGCCTTGCCGTGCCAGCCAGCCTGGCCCTCCATGAAGGAAACGCCCTTGCCCTTGACGGTGTCGGCAATGATGACGGTGGGGCCGGCGGTATAGGCTTCCGCCGCATCCAGGGCCTTGTTCAGCTGGCGCAGATCATGGCCGTCGCAGCGGACCACATGCCAGCCGAAGTCCCGCCACTTGGCTTCCAGATCGCCCAGGGGCAGAATTTCATCGGTGGTGCCGTCCAGCTGCACCTTGTTGTAGTCCACGATGGCGCAGAGGTTGGAGAGCTTGAACTTGGCGCTGGAAGCCGCCGCTTCCCAAACGGCGCCTTCGCCCAGCTCACCGTCGCCCAGAACGGCATAGACCCGGGCGGCCGAGCCGTCCAGCCGCAGACCGAGAGCCATGCCCTGAGCGGCCGCCAGACCGATGCCCAGGGGCCCCGAGGGCAGATCCACACCGGGGGTATGGGTGCTGGGGTGGCCCTGGAGGGGGCTGCCCAGCTGCCGCAGCGTGCTCAGGCTCTCCATGGGGATGAAGCCCTTTTCGATCAGGTTCCGGTAAAGCATGGGAGCAGCGTGCCCCTTGCAGAGAACCAGACGATCCCGCTGGGGGTCATCCGGGCTTTTCACATTCATGCGGTGCTGGTACAGAAGAGTAAGGATCTCGCACACGGACAGGCTCCCGCCGGGATGGCCGGACTGGGCTCCGTGGATGGCGGTCAGCACTTCCCGCCGGAAGCGATTGCAAAGCGCTTCCAGCTCCTGCTGCCGCTGGATGGTCAGTTCCATAGTCATGATCTCCTCAATTTAATACATTATTCTACATAGTAATATGGCCATTATACATTTGCTTTATTTTCAAATCAACGCTATAATGTGTAATCAATATTACAAAACAAAAACGAGGCTATATCATGGAAACAGTAAAAGGCATCAATCTCACCATGCTCTGCGACTTTTATGAGCTTACCATGGGCAACGGCTATCTGGCCAACGGCATGCAGG
>CAZSAX010000044.1:0-14624 GCA_964605075.1 uncultured Oscillospiraceae bacterium | reverse complement strand
GGCCGCGGGCCAGCCAGCGGACGTCGTTGGCGATCTTCATCAGATCCGCCGCCAGCGCCTTGAGGCCGCCGTGGGCAAACACCAGCTCGTCCTTGGAGCTCAGGGCCTGGAACTTGTTGGGGGCGGGCACGAAATTTTTGCCGGTGATCTCGCTGATGGCCCGGGCGGCCCGATGGTCAAAGCCCGGCGGGGCGTTCAGCCCCGTGCCCACCGCGGTGCCGCCCAGCGCCAGGCAGCGCAGACTGTCCAGCGACAGGCGGATCATGTACTGATCTTTTTCCAGCATCCCCCGCCAGCCGGAGATTTCCTGGGAAAAGGCGATGGGCACCGCATCCTGCAGATGGGTGCGGCCGCTTTTCACCAGTCCCCGGTTTTCTTCTTCCAGCCGGAGCAGGCACTCGATCATGGCCTCCAGCTCCGGCAGAAGCCGGTCCTCCAGGGTCAGCACCGCCGCAATGTGCATGGCGGTGGGGAAGGTGTCGTTGCTGCTCTGGGACATGTTCACATCGTCGTTGGGATGCACAAGGGGGCGGCCCAGCAGCTGGTTGGCCCGGTGGGCGATGACCTCGTTGGCGTTCATGTTGGTCTGGGTGCCGCTGCCCGTCTGCCAGACGGCCAGGGGGAAGTGCTCGTCCAGGCCGCCGGCGATGAGCTCATCGCAGACCCGGTCGATGGCCTGCTGTTTTTCGGCCGGAAGCTTTCCCAGACGGCTGTTTACCTGGGCGGCAGCTTTTTTCAGAATGCCGAAAGCCCGCAGGATCTCCCGGGGCATTTTTTCCGTGCCGATGGCAAAATTCTCAAGACTGCGCTGGGTCTGGGCGCCCCAGAAGCGGTCGGCCGGCACCCGGATCTCTCCCAGGCTGTCTTTTTCGGTGCGGTATTGCATGGAAAAGCCTCCAAAACATCGTTTTTTTCCATTATAGGCCCCCGGAGGCAAAACATCAACGGCCTTTTGGGGCAAAATAAAGAGGGGAACTTTGGCCGGGAAGGAACGTCAAATCTGCAGTGCCGCCGGATACTTGCGGCGGAGGAATTCTTTTGATATAGTGATATTATAAAATGAAAACTGAGAGTAAGCGAAAGGATATTCATCGAATGAAAAAATGGATCACGCTGGTCCTGGTGCTGTCCATGCTTCTGGCTTTGGCCGCCTGCGGCGCCAAAACACCTGCGCAGGAGCCCACACCGGAACCCACGCCGGAAGAGATTCCCGAAGATATCATGAACCAGCCCGCGGCCCCCGGGGAGGGACCTCTGGCGGAGGAGATGCCCGCCGTAGGCCCGGAATGGGAGGATGAAGCGGCGGCAGAGGAAGTGCCCGGCGAGAGCCTGGTGGGCGAGAGCCTGGGCGTGCAGCTTCAGAACGCCTTTCTGGAGGCGGCCAAGGCCGACCCCGGCCTGAGCGCCATGGATATGGTCACCACGCTGATGGGCACGCCGGCGCTGAGCTTCGGCCCGGTGACGGCGGAGGTGGAGCCCGGACTTCTCACCGGCTTCGGCAATACCGAGATCAGCGGATTTGAAGAGGCTGTGATGTTTGCCCCCATGATCGGCTCCATCCCCTTTGTGGGTTATGTGTTTGACCTGGGCGAGGATGGAGATACCCACGCCTTTGCGGATCTTCTGGAAGAAAACGCGGATCCCCGCTGGAATATCTGCACCGAGGCGGAGCAGACGGTGATCGCCATTTCCGGCCAACTGGTCTTCTTTGTCATGTGTCCCACCAGCCTGGAAGGCTGAATGAATCCAGGGCTCGGAATGCCGGGCCCTTTTTTATGGGAAGAAAGGAGGAATACAATGACCAAAAAGGCCAAAAATATCGTTCTTATCAGCCTTTGCGGCCTGTTTTGTTTCGCTTTTCTTCTGGGGCTTCTCTTCGGCGGGGAGGAGCTTTATTCCCAAAGCGAGCGGCGGCTGCTGGCCCAGCGGCCGGCTTTGAGTCTGGAGGGTGTTCACTCCGGCGAATACATGGAGGAGGTCCGGGATTATGTGCAGGATCAGTTCCCCCTGAGGGAGGGCTTCCGGCGGCTCAAGGCCGTGACGGCCCGGTATGTTCTGGGTCAGCGGGTGGTCAACGGCCTGTATCTGGAGCAGGGGCATCTCTGCGCCGCGGAAGAGGAGCTGAACGAGGCCATGCTGGCGTATGCCGGGGAGCGTTTTTTGTGGCTTTATGAAAGCTATCTGGAACCGGCCGGCAGCCGGGTCTGGCTTTCCGTCGTGCCGGACAAGAACTATTTTCTGGCGGCGGAGGGGGCGTATCTCTCGCTGGATTATGCGGCTATGCTTGACTCTCTGAGGGAAAAAACGGCCTATATGGAATACATCGATCTGTGGCCGCATCTGAGCATCGACGACTATTACCCCACGGACAGCCACTGGCGGCAGGAATGTCTTGCGGAGGCGGCGGGCGTGCTGGCGGCGGCCATGGGCGCCGAGCTTTCGGCGGACTATGAAGCGGTGACGCTGGAAACTCCTTTTTACGGGGTCTATGCCGGGCCGTCCGCTCTGCCGGTGGCGCCGGACCGTCTGACGTATCTGACGAACGACATGCTGGAAGGCTGCATCGTGACAAGCTATGACACGGGGCTTGCCCAAAGCATCCCCCTTTATGACCTGGATGCGGCGGTGGGGCGGGATCCCTACGAGATGTTTTTGGGCGGGACGCAGGCGCTGGTCACCATTGAGAATCCGGCGGCGGCCACCGAGCGGGAGCTGCTCCTTTTCCGGGATTCCTTTGGCTCCAGTCTGGCTCCGCTGCTGGCGGAGGCTTATGCCAAAATCACCCTGGTGGATATCCGCTATGTCCAGAGCGCCTATCTTGAAAACTGGATCGACTTCCACGGACAGGACGTGCTGTTTTTGTACAGCAGCACGCTTTTGAACAACAGCCTGGCGCTGCGATAAAAAAGTCCCGGACGCTTGAGCGTCCGGGTGAGACTGTCAAAGAAGCCGTTATATCGCAGCGAAGCCCGGGCAGGGCGAGCCGCCCGGCGGGGCCGGGCGTAAATCCGCGGGGCCCTGGGCCCCAAGGATTATGCCGGCCGAATTCACTTCGGCCGAGCAGATGGAATTTTGCTTAAAAAAAAGCCCGCTTGCGGGCTTTTTTGACAAGCTGTCCCGGACGCTTGAGCGTCCGGGTTTTTCAGTTTTTCATCATGATCTGAATGATCTCGTCATCGGTCTGGCGCATACCCTCCCGGGCGATGGTGCTGACGGTGCGGATGGTATTTTCCACGCCCTTGACCACGATGCCGTCCCCGCCGTAGAACTGGCTGTCGTGCATATACATCTGCATGCCCAGAAGGCCCGCCTCCACCGCGGAGGCGATCTTGGCGGCGCAGCTGGCCTTGGCGCCGTCGCAGATCATGCCGGAGTTGATGGCCAGAGCGTTGACCACGGTGTGGGAGATCTCGTCCAGGCCGCCGCCGTAAAGATAGCAGATGCCGGCCCCGGCGCCGCAGCCGGCGCTGGTGGCGCCGCAGTAGGCGGAGAGGCTGCCGATGCCGCTTTTCAGGTGGATGGTGATAAGGTTGGAGATGGTGAGGGCCCGGTAGAGCTTTTCATCGGAAACGCCCAGCTCCCGGGCGTAGATGATCACGGGGACGGAGGCGGTGATGCCCTGATTGCCGGAGCCGGAGTTGATGACCACGGGCAGCTCGCAGCCGTTCATCCGGGCGTCGGAGGCGGCGGCGGCCCAGGCCTTGGCCCGGTTCTGGATGCTGTTGCCGTAGGAGCGAAGGAGAATGGAGCCGATGTTGGCGCCGTAGTTCTCCCGGAGGCCGGTCTCGGCGATGGCCAGGTTGTATTCCATCTGCCGCTGCAGCAGGGGCTGCACGTCGGCGATCTTTACTTCGGCGGCAAAGGCCACGATGTCCTTCACGTTCAGAAGCGCCCGGTTTTCCGGGGTCTGGGTGAGCTCGTCGGTGTAGGGAAGATCGATGAGAAGTTCCCCGTTTTTCCGCAGGGTGACCACGTTGGTGTGGTGAGCGATGATGCGCAGATACACCTCATCCGCCCCGGCCCGGAGGGTCAGCTGGATATCGAAGGGGCAGTTGGCGGTGGATTTTTCGACGCGGATGTCGGCGGTCTCCAGAAAATCGTCCATGGCGGCCAGCTGCTTGTCCGTCACATCGGCAATGACCTGCAGCTCTTTGTCCGCATCGCCGCAGCAGATGCCGGCTGCCACGGCCACCCGCAGCCCCTTGCGGCCCCGGGTGTTGGGAACGATGACGCTTTTGACGTTTTTGATGATGTTGCCGGAGACGATGAGCTCGGTCTGCTCCGGCAGCCGGCCCAGGGTCCGGCGGGCCAGCGCGCCGGCGTAGGCAATGGCGATGGGCTCGGTGCAGCCCATGGCGGGGACAAGCTCCTCGGTGAGGATGTCGATGTAAGCCTGATAGACCTGGTTGTCCATGCGTTTTCCTCCTGTTGTGGTCATGAAAGGCGGATGGGTACGATCCGGCGGGCCTGAATGCGGTCCGGCACGACCTCGCAGTCCAGCGCCAGCAGGGTCACGCCGGCGTCCCGGGCGGCTGCCAGGGCGTCGGCAAAGGCGGGGTGGGTCTGCCGGTTGGGCTCCAGATGCAGAACATCCTGCATCTGGATGATGAAAAGCACATAGCATTCAAAGCCCTGCTGCTGTGCGGCGGTGAGGCCCTGCAGGTGCTTCACGCCCCGCTGGGTGGGGGCGTCCGGGAACCGGACCACGCCCTTTTCTTCCAGTGTTACGCCCTTGACCTCCATCAGGCAGGGGCGGCCATTGTGTTCAAAATAGAAATCAAAGCGGGAGTCGCCGTGGACATGCTCCGCTTTCAGGTTTTCCGGCCGGAAGCCGGGGCCCGATGCGCCCAGCCATTCGGCGGCAATGGGGTTGGGGGCCTGGGAGTCCATGTTGATGAGCCGGTCGCCCTTGTAAACGGCCACCAGATCCCAGTCCGTGCGCCGGTTGGGAGCGGGACAGTGCACCAGCAGCACCCGGGCGCCGGGCACCAGAAGCTCCCGGCAGCGGCCGGTGTTCTTCACATGGCAGACCGTTTCCCGGCCGTCGACGGCCACCCGGGCCACAAAGCGGTTGGGCCGGGACAGAAAAATCGCCGGGTGAATGTTTGGATAGGTCATAAGATCTCCCTCCGGGGAAGCGTCGCTTTCATTATAGCGGCTTCGTTTTGTCTTTCGCAATTCTTTTGGACAAAAGGGGCAAAGCTTGACAGGTCTTTGGCGATTTCGGTATAGTTTGGGGGAAAGAGAGGGGAATGGCTCCATGGAAAAACGGGATTTTTTCGGCTATGAGGAATACACGCTCTGCCGGGGGCGGATGGCCCTTCGGGTGATCACGCTGGGGGCCGCCGTCACGGCCCTGTCCTATGCCGGGCGGCCGCTGGTTCTGGGCTATCCCGACGCCCGGGACTATCGGGAGGGCACCGCCTATCTGGGGGCCATTGTGGGCCGCTATGCCAACCGCATCGCCGGGGCGCGCTGTATGCTGGATGGGAAAGAGATCGGCCTTGTGCCCAATGAGGGGCCCAATCAGCTCCACGGCGGGCCGGCGGCCTTTGACAAAAGGCGCTGGACGGCGGAGCCTCTGGGGGCGTATTCGCTGGCCCTGCACCTGTTTTCTCCTGCGGGGGACAACGGCTATCCCGGCAATCTGAATGCCCGGGTGGTCTATACCCTGGAAGAGGACGCTTTGCGCATCGATCTGGAGGGGGAAAGCGACGGGGACAGCATCTATGGCCCCACCAGCCATATGTACTTTGATCTGAGCGGGAAGGGAAATGTTCTGGAGACAAAGCTGTGGCTGAATGCAAAAAAATATCTGCCGGTGGATCGGGCGCTGCTTCCCGCAGGGCCCGCCCTTCCGGCAGAGGGAGCTTTTGATTTTTCCGAACTCCGGCCTCTGGGCCGGGACTATGACCACGCCTTTCTGCTGGCTGGGGCCCATGGTGCCCGGGCGGAGGCCGGGGGTCTGCGTATGGATGTATTTACGGACTATCCTGCGATCCAGCTGTACACCGGCTCGGCGCTGTCCGGCCGGCATGGGCCCAACGCCGGCTTTTGTCTGGAGCCGGAATTTGAGCCGGACAGCCCCCACCGGGCGGCGGCGGAAAGCCCTGTGCTCCGGGCGGGAGAGCGCTTTCACCGGTACATCCGTTATGTGTTTTCGGAAACAGACTGAGCTTTATTCGTAAACAGCGGCGGTCTGCAGCGCCTGCCGGCGCAGGCTTTCCCGCAGCGCGCCGGGGGCCAGCACCTCCACCGCGCTGCCGAAGGCGAACAGCCAGCCCATAAAGGGCGGACTGACCACCACGTCCAGGCTCACGGTGAAATGCTCCGGGCCGTCGGGGATGACCATGACGTCCTTGCCGAAGCGGTCGATGACCGCGCTTACCAGAGCGTTTTCAAAGCGCAGCTTTACGCTTTGGGCCTTGCCGCTGAACATGCCGAAGACCTGCTTCTGATAGCCGGACATATCCAGCTTCTCAAAAGCCTCCCGGCCTTCCCGGGGGCGGCCTGCGGAGGTGATGTCCGTCATCTTGTCCACCCGATAATGCTTCAGCTGCCCGGCCAGGGCATCCCAGGCCAGCATGTAATAGTTCTCGTCGTCCCACAGAAGGGCAAAGGGGCTGACTTCGTAGAAGGCTCCGTCCTTGCGGAGCTGGCGCTCCTTGGAAACGGCGTACTGGAAATAATGAAAGCGGATGGCCTGATCCTCGTTGATGGCGGCAGAGATCTCATCCACATTGTAATAGACGCTCTCGTTCATGCTCTTGACCCGGCCCCGCACAAAGACCTGCCGGCCCAGCATCCGGGCGTCGTGGCAGCTGGCCAGATTTTCGATCTTCCGGATCAGTGAGAGGGTCTTTTTCTCGGTGATGAACTTGGACGACTGCACGCTGTCCACCAGCAGCTTCAGCTCCGGCAGCTCAAAATCCCGCTGGCCAACGTAGTAGCCGGTCTGCCGGCCCCGGGTCTGCAGGATGTCCAGCCCGAAAAGGCGCAGGGCTTCCAGGTCGCTGTAGATGCTTTTTCGTTCGGCAGCGATGTCATAGCGGGCCAGCTCGTCGATCATCTCGTTCACGGTGATGGGATGGGTCTCGTCGCTGCGCTCGAGAAGGAGTTTTTGCAGATACAAAAGCTTCAGTTTTTGATTGGCGGATTTGGCCATGACGCGTCCTCCGGGGGTTTTTTCTTTATAATAACACAGCTTCTGTCCGGTTTAAAGGACAGAAGCTGTGTTTGTGTTTTTGTTGGATTATTTGCCCAGCAGAAGGGCGATGTCCGCCGCGCTCAGATGCAGGACGGCATCCTCTTCGGCCGCGCCCACCAGAACCACGTTCTCGTAGGAGCCGGCTTCCAGAGTCTCCGCTTCCGTGCCGGTGGCGGGATCCAGATAGCCGTCGGCGCCGAAGGCGCAGTCCACATAGATCTTGTCAGCGATCACTTCGCCGCCCTCTTCGATGTTCAGGGCCAGAACGCTGCTCTCGCCTTCCACGGTCCAGGAAGCGCCGGCGGCGATGTTCATGGTCACGCCGAACACATCGGTGTAAGCGGCGGTGTCTTCCTCGCGCACCAGGCAGGAACGGATGTTGGCCACGGTTTCATCGCTGAGCTCGAACTGGCCTTCCATGCCGCCCTGGATCAGCAGGCTTTCCAGATTTTCCGCCGTCCAGAGATTGTTCCAGGCGGTGATGGAGCCGGTGGTCACAAGGCCGCTGTAGTCGGCGGTGAGGTTGATGACCATGCTGCGCTGATAGTCCTCATGGAGGATGTCGCCTTCCACGGCGGTGGCGATGTTCACGGTGACGTCCTCCAGCTCCCGGGTGTCGGTGCTGTCGTGGAAGATGCTGCCGGCCATGTCGTCGTAGGCGATCATGGTCTGAACGATCACGCCGTTGGCGGCCCGGAGCTCAGCGCCGTCTTCCAGGTTGATGATGCCGCCGTGGCTGCGGGTGACGAAGAGGGTGCCCAGGCACTGCTGCATATAGAACCAGCTTTCGCCGTACTTCACCGGGGACAGCAGGTAGCTGTCCAGATCAAAGTACATTTCGTTGCCATAGCGGGACACGATGTCCTCGGGCATGGTGGTGACAACGGCGTTGCGGATGGTGAGAATGCCGGGGTCCATGACGGTGGCGTTGACGTGGAAGATGGCTGCGTTGCAGCCGCCGGCCAGAACGGAACGGCCGTCTTCGGTCACGGTTTCGGCGAAGCTGCTGTCGCCGGCGTGGAGCAGGGCGGCTTCGTCCGCCGCGTCGATGCTGTCAAACACCGCTTCGCCCGCGCCCATGAGGAACATGCCGTACTGGGGGCTGACCAGCTCCGTGCCGTACATGAAGTTCTGGGTGCCGTTGAGGGCGTAAATGCCGTAGCCGCCGGTGTAGCACTCGCCGTAGCAGTTGATGGCGTAGAGCTGGATGTCGGTGGTGTTGGTGTCATGGCTGAAGGCGCCCCAGTCCCGGGCCACGATGTCGGTGTTGTAGAACCAGAGGTCCTCGCCCAGGATCAGAGTGGCCCGGGCGGAGCCCACCAGGAGCTTGAAGTCGGGGATGAAGCCGCCGGGGGCGCCGTCCGCCCAGAGCAGGCTGTCTTTCACCACCAGCTGGGTCTCATGGTCGCCGGAGGGGGTGTAGATGGCGCTGGCCCGGTAGCCTTCGGTGTGGATGTAGGTGTTGTCCACGGTGAGGATGCCGCCGGCGGTGGTGATGCCCACACCGTACCAGCATTCCTGTTCGGGGTCGGTCTCGGGGCCGTAAACCTCGATGACGGAGTTGAAGGCGCCCCGGCCTTCCACCTCGTAATAGTCTTCGCTGCCGCCAACGGTGAATTCCGCGGCGTCATCGGTTTCGGAGAGATAGATGGCGTTGGACTGATCGTCGGCGCCCAGGATCTTCACGCCGGAGATGCTGTCTTCGGCAATGGCGCCGCCTTCGGCGATCTCATAGGAGCCCGCCGCCGGGTTTTCCGTGATAATGCCGCTCTGGATGACGATGGCGCTGTTCTCTTCGTTGGTCAGGCCGTACTGCTGGTCGGCGCCCATGCCGCCGGAGGCTTCGCCCGAGGCGGCCAGTGCGGCGCTGCCAAGGCTCAGGCACAGGGCCAGGCAGAGGAGCAGACTGAGGATCTTTTTCATGATGATTCTCCTTTCGGTTGGCGGTGTCGGATATTTTTTTCCATGTGTTTCCCATTCTATCATACACACAGCGGCAGGGCCAGAGTAAAATGGTGAAATTTTTGCAAAAAAAAGCCCCGGAACCTGGAGTTCCGGGGTCTTTGGCCGGTTTACGGCACCATGGGTTTCAGTTCCGGGCTGAGAAGGAGAGTGGCTTCGGTGGCGGCCTGGATCTCCTCGATGGTGAATTCGGGGTTATACTCCGTGAGAACAAGACCGGCTTCGGTGCATTCGATCACGGCCATCTCGGTGATGATTTTGGTGACGCAGTGCACGGCGGTGTAGGGAAGACGGCATTTTTTCAAAATTTTCGCTTTGCCTTTGGCGGTGTGCTCCATGGCAACGATGACATGCCGGGCGCCCACGAGAAGATCCATGGCACCGCCCATGCCGGGCATTTTCTTGCCGGGGATGATCCAGTTGGACAGGGAGCCTTCTTCGTCCACCTCCAGACCGCCCAGGATCGTGGCGTCCACATGACCGCCCCGGATGAGGCCGAAGGAGGTGGCGGAGTCGATGAAGCAGCCCAGCGCCGACACGGCGGCGGGCTGGCCGCTGGCGTCCACCACATGAATGGGGTCCAGGTTCTCTTCGGTGATGGGGCCGGCGCCCACGATGCCGTTTTCCGCGTGCAGCGTCACATGCACGCCTTCGGGCAGGAACTGGGGGATCAGGGTGGGAAGGCCGATGCCGAGATTCACCACGTCGCCGTCCTTGAGCTCTTTGGCCACCCGGGCGGCGATGAAGGATTTGATTTGGGATTTGTCCATCAGTAAAGACCTCCTTCCACCAGATAGTCCACCAGGATGCCGGGGGTGCGCACATCCTCCGGGCGGATGGTGCCGGGGGGCACGATCTGCTCCGCCTCCGCGATGACCACATCCGCGGCGGCGGCCATGGCGATGCTGAAGTTGCTGGTGTCGCCCTTGTACCAGACGTTGCCGGCGGTGTCGACCTGATAGCCGGAGATGACGGCAAAGTCCGCCCGCAGGGGGCTCATGAGAAGATAGTCCTTGCCCTTGATCGTCTGTTTGCCCAGACACAGAGGACTGTCCTCAATGATGGTGCCTACACCCGTGGGGCTCAAAACGCCGCCAAGGCCCGTGCCGCCGGCCCGGATCATCTCCACAAAGGAGCCCTGGGGCACGAGAATGACTTCCAGAGTGCCGTCGATCATGGACTGGGTGGCCACCTCGGGGTTCAGACCCACATGGGTGGCAACGAGGGTTTTGATCTGCTTGTTGTGGATCAGTTTGGCAATGCCGTAAAGCTCTTCCCCCAGCGGTCCGCCGGGCATACCGCCGTCGTTGCAGATCACGGTCAGATTTTTTGTGCCGCTTTTGGACAGCGCGTCCACAAAGCGGTGGGCTGTTCCGCAGCCCATAAAGCCGCCGAACATCACGCTTGCGCCATCCGGGATGAGCTTAACAGCTGCGTCGAGGGTGGTGATTTTGGGCATAAGTTTCCTCCATTATATGATTTGGCAGACCGGCGCATTGGCCGGGGATGGATAGAGTTTCCCCAATTCATTCTAATTGTGTTTATTATGCTTGTCAAGGCGAGGGTGAAAACCTGAATGATTGTTAATATTGCATAATGGGAGAGGAAAATTCCTTCCTGTGCGGGATGCGGCTGGAAGAAGCATGGAGCAACTGTATAATTCCCCGGCCTTTACAGATAACAGCATCGCAATTTGCAAAAAAAGATATGAAAGCAACGGGAATTGCGCGCCGCATCGACGATCTGGGGCAGCTGCATTTGGTTTATACACTGGTTTAATGTTTTTGTGCTATAATAAAAATATCACAGTCCGGCTTGAAAGTATTTTGTGCAGAGAGGTGCGCCGATCCTTGCGGCGCGCCACCCAATTTTTGAACAGGAGAGATGAACATGATGACAAGAATCAAAGGAATATCCGCTCTTCTTGTTGCGGCGCTTCTGATGGCCCTATGCTCCGGGGCGGCCTTTGCCTCGGGCGAGCCCAGCGGGGAAACTGCCGCCGGCGCGTCTGCCGAAGCCGCCGGCGCAACGGACACCGAAACCATAACTCTCATCCCGGAGGAGCTGGATGAGCTCATCATCGGCCCGGAGGGCTACGAGTTCACCACCGATCTGTATGTGGGCCGACTGGAGATCGATGAGCAGGCTGAGCTGACGGCCGAGTATCCGGTGATCGTGTTCTTTGAGGAGTCCGATTCCGTGGAAAACGGCGAGAATAACGGCAATGTTCAGTTTGTGTCCGATTACGACGAAGTGATCGCCATCATCCACACCAACGATGTGCACGGCCATATCGAGGTGGAGCCCTATGTCAAGGGCTTTGCGGACGCCCTGAAAGCCTCCGGAGACTATTCTCTTGTGCTTACCATCTCTGCGGGCGATATTTACGGCGGCGGCGAAGCGGTGGCCGGCTCCTACAACGGCGAGTTTATCCCGGCCATTATGGATTGCATCTACGATGTGATCGCCCCGGGCAACAATGACTTCGGCTCCACCGGCGTCGTCCGCCAGAACATCCTTCTGTCCCGCCTGTATGAGCATACCCAGACCCTGTTTGCAAACGCCCAGACCCAGGAAGGCGGCCTTGCGCTTGCGGAATACGCCGCAGACTATGAGTCGGTCATCGGCGCTGAGCTGTTTGACGAGCTGTATGAAAAAGTGACCGTCGCCCCGGATGGGAGCCTGGATCTTTCCGCGCTGGAGATGGCGGATCTGGAAGGAAAGACGGCGGCATACCAGCCCACCACCGTCTTCACCACCGAAAACGGCACCCAGGTCGGCCTGTTCGGCCTTTGCACCACCGGCGGCGCCCTGGCGGTGGAGCTGGACAGCCTGGGCTCCATCACCACGGCCCAGGAATGTGTGAACGAGCTTCGCGCCGGCGGGGCGGATATCGTGGTCGGCGTGGGCCATACGGGCTGGATGGGTGACGGGGCGGCCACCGCGTCCTCCAACGACACGAACTCCTGGCAGCTGGCCAACAAGGTCGCCGGGCTGGACGCCTTTGTGGACGGGCACACCCACTCCATCATCCATTATGGCCAGGGCGTTCTGGTGGGGGAAGACCCGACCCTTGTGAACCAGGCGGAGAGCTTTGGCTACTGCATCGGCGTCATGTATCTCTATGTCAGGGACGGCGAGGTCATTGCCATGGAAGGAAACGTTATCAAGGACATGAGCGATATCACGCCGGATGCGGATGTGCAGGCGCTGGTGGAGCTTGCCATGGCCCGCGTGGAGGAGGATTTCGGCCAGCCCATCGCCGAAACGCCTTACTTCCTCAACGGTGAGCGTCTGGCCGCCGGCAACGAAGGCGGCTCCGTGCGCGGCAATGAGACGAATCTGGGGGATCTGGTGACCGACGTCATTCTGGCGGCGGCTTCTGAGAAGATGGGCGTGGATTACGATTTCTGCGTCTATCCCGGCTACTGGATCCGCTCCTCCGTCGAGGCCGGTGACATCACGCTGGAGAGCATCCAGGGGGTGTTCGCCAATCCCACCGTGCTGTATTACGACACCTATACCGGCGAGCAGATCGTCAGCCTGGTCACCAAGGGCCTGGGAAGCGTCTATCCCGATCGGGAGGACTCCACCTTTAACCAGTATGCCGGCATCCGCGTGACCTACACATACAACGGCGGTGTCGGCACGCCGGTCACCATTGAAGTGGGGGACACGCTGGTGTATGACGCGAACAGCGGCGGTCTTCTGGTGGACGACAGCTGGACCTGCGAGGGCGTTCTGACCATGACCGGCGGCGAGATCGACAGCTACACGGGCGATATGGCAAACTGGATCTGCCACGACAAGACCGAGGTGCATGAGCTGGTGAGCGATTGGTTCGAGAGCCACACCGCCGACGATTACACCATCTACCCGAATACCATCGCCCCCGCCGGCCGCATTGTGGAGGTGGAGGGGTAATCCAATCTTTGCGCATCCATGCGGGGCGTTTTTCGGCCTCATAGATAATATTGTCCGTTGAACAGGGAAAAGGGACGGCCGGGCCGTCCCTTTTCCCTTTCTGTTAAGCTCGTTTTTAAGTAGAGCTGCTATTATACTGCAAGCGGAACATTAAATGAAAATTTGTTTTTCGGGGGAGAAGAATATGAAAAAAACATGGCATCGGCTCTTGTTGGATCTGATCATGCTGGTCGGTCTGGCTACCTTGTACAGCGATAAGATCATTTCCATGTCCTATCATGAGATCGGCGGACTCGTTCTTTTTGGTCTGTTCGTCCTGCATCTGATTTTCAACCGCAAGTGGATCAAAAGCATTTTCGTAAAACTCTTTTCCCGCAAAATGCTGCTGCGTACCCGCCTTCTGTGCCTGCTGGATGTGCTGCTTCTGCTCTCCTGGGCCATGGTGATCGTCAGCGGCGCCTGCATTTCCAAGGTGGTCTTTTCCTTCCGGGTCATGGGCCAGTGGAAGGTGCTCCATTTCTTCTTTGCGGCCCTGTCGCTGGTTCTCAGCGGCGTTCATCTGGGCTTCCACGTGAAGTATCTGGGGATAAACCTCAAAAAGCTTCTGCCCGTTCCCCTGCCCGCGCTGGTGAAAAAGATCCTGCTTGTGGTGCTGTCGGTGGTCATTGTGGTTCTGGGCGCTTCGAATTTCATCGATTCCGGGCTGAACCGCTGGATTTCCATGCCCTTTGCGGCCTCGGCCATGGGCGGGCCCAGCGGTGAAATGGGAAGCGGCGGCGCTTCCGGGGAGCTCGGCGGGGAGGCGGAGCAGGCGGTGTCCGCTGCGGATTTCTCTGCGGAAATTACCCAGGCTCCGGCAGAAGAAGCGGTTTCCGAAAAAGAGCCCTCGCCGGTGATTCCCATATACGGGATCGCGGCCGAAGAGCCTGTTTCCGGGACGGAAGAGGAACAAACCGCAACTTCCGGCGAGGCCGGAGAAAGCGATACAGCCTCCGGGGAGCTCACTCAGTCCGGCGCCAGCGGGGAAATGGGCGGCGCCAGCGGAGAGATGGGCATGGGTGTCCGTCTGGGCCGTGTGCTGGCCCTGGTGTGGCAGTTTGGCTCGGTGGTTCTGGCGGTGATGACCATCACCGGCTGGGTGGATAATCTGTGTCTGTGGGCCAAGGGCCGCATTCGGGCCGGGAAGAAAGCCAAATCCCGGGAAGAATAATAAGCATAGCCATCGGCGGCCGCGAGAACGGAAACTCCCATGGGCTGTGCGATGTGTTTGCAAGACGGTTGAGCGTGTCAACAACAATGCGACCGCTATGGCGGCGTAAAAACCATCCTCATAAAGAATAAAAGGGTCTGCCTCAGAATTCTTCATTCTGAGACAGACCCTTGCAATTATGACAAGAGTCTATGGCTGATGTTTGGATAGGTTTCATGGGCCTCGTCCAGAATCTCGAATATCTTCCGTGCATAATTCTGCAAATCCTTCGGCATTTTGTGAAAGCCGGAGATCTTGATTTCTATATCGTGATTGTGGCTG
>CAZSAX010000043.1:0-14648 GCA_964605075.1 uncultured Oscillospiraceae bacterium | reverse complement strand
CCCCCTGCATCAAGTGCATGCGCTGCCACGACTCCGATAACTACGGCCAGCACCTGCAGTGCGCCGTGAACCCCCGCTGCGGTCTGGAGCAGGCCATCGAGCGTGTGCCCGATGCCACTTCCTCCAAGAATGTTGCCGTTGTCGGCGGCGGTCCCGCCGGTATGTATGCCGCTCTCGCCTGCGCCGATCGCGGCCACACCGTCACTCTCTTCGAGAAGCTGCCCCATCTGGGCGGCCTTCTGGAATACGCCGACCACGTCAGCTTCAAGTGGCCTCTGGCGAACTACAAGAACTGGCTCATCGCTCAGGTCAACAAGAATCCGGCCATCACCGTGAAGCTGAACACTCAGGCCACCGCCGAGACCGTGGAGGGCTTTGACTCCGTCATCGCCGCCCTGGGCTCCGAGCCCGTGGTGCCCAAGTGGCTCCCCGGCGTGGAGCACTGCCGCACCGCCGTGTCCGCTTATGGCCACGAGGACGAGCTGGGCGAAAAGGTCGTCATCATTGGCGGCGGCCAGGTAGGTCTGGAAACTGCCATCCATCTCCAGCGCCTGGGCCGGGATGTGACTTTGGTGGAGATGCTGCCCCAGCTGGCGGGTGACGCCTCCAAGACCCACCGGGACGAGCTTCTGGTAGAGGTCCGTGATCACGCCGACAGTCTGCACGTTCTCTGCGACGCCAAGTGCACCGGCGTGGAGCCCGGCAAGGTGAGCTATGAGAAGGACGGCGCGGTGAACACCATCGAGTGCGACAACATCCTGCTGGCCGTGGGTCTGCGTGCCCGCCGGGAGGAGGCCGACTCCTTCATGCACGCGGCGGACGATTACTTTGCCATCGGCGACTGCGTCCGTGCCCGCACTGTGGAGTGGTGCACCAAGGAAGGCTTCTACGCTGCGCTGAATCTGTAACACTCTTCCCTTCTCCTATATCCGAAACCACAGCCAAAAGCGGGCGCCCATCCGGACGCCCGCTTTTGCGGTTCCTTATACAGTTGTTACCGCAGCAGCCTTATCAGCGCACGATCGTAATCCTCCCAGTTCAGACACTGACCGCAGTTGTCGCAGAAGTTTATGTACTCCCGCTCAAAACTGATTTGGCAGCTTGGACAAACCGGATACCGGGTCTTCGCCTTGGAGTAATACACGGCCTCTTTCACGCGCATGGGAAGCCGGTAACTCACATCGATCTGGCGCGAGGCCGCTGCTTTCAGCTGTTCCATCCTGCCCAATCGTCCCATTCGTCAAACTCCCAAATCGCTGCAATCCGAACGATCAGTGTCACAAGCTCATGCCGCTTTTCCGCCGGCATGGCTACCACCTGCTTTGTGGTGCGGAACAGCATCATCACTATATTCACCTGCGTTGGCTGAAACGTACCGGACACCAATATCAAAGGATCCACGTCCAGTTTTCGGGCAATATGATCCAGCGTGCGAACACTGGGATTCCCCTTCCCGCTCAGATAATCCTGCAGGGTGGAGCGTGATATTTCCAATTCCTTTGAAAACTCCTCCAGGGATACTTGTCTTTGTTCCTTAAACTCACGCATCATTCGCGCCACATTTTGCTGCATACCCACAAAACCACCCTCCTTTCGACATTATTATACCGCAGATTTGCCCTGTCTGGTTTACCGACATACCGGCAAATCGTACCGATATTTCCTCCATTTTCATAGTTGTTTCCTCTTTTTCTTTCCTAAGATTGCACATAGAAGTCATATGTCCAAAAACAACCAAATAGGGACAAAATTTATTTTTACGCTTGTTCCAGACAGGCAATTTCAGTATAATTCAGTTATATTACCTTCAATAAACAGACAGGAACAAGGCAATATGTCAGTAAACGAAAAACAAAGTGAATTCATTGAAACCATGTACCGTCAAATGTATCCGCAGCTTCTCAATTATTCCTATAACGCTTTCCAAAACTATTCCATGGCACAGGAAGCGGTAAATGAAGCGTTCCGCATTGCCTGTGAAAAGCCGGATGAATTCATGAACAGTCCCAATCCCAAAGGCTGGATCACGATCACCCTGAAATATGCCATCAAAAACATCCTCCGCAACAAAGTACGCATCCAAAAGATCATGTTCGCTTCCATCAGCGCCGACCAGGCCGAGCCTGCCACCTCCCGGGACGACGCCGTGAGTCTGGACGCCATGTATTCCAACATCATCGATCCCGAGGACTATCGGCTTCTTAAACTGGTCATACTGGAACGCTGGTCGCTTCTGGAGGCCGCCGAGGAATTCGGCATCAGCCTGGAAGCCTGCAAAAAGCGCGTTCAGCGCGCCAAAAAGAAAATGAAACAAAAATTGACGGAAGCCGACAAATAAATGTCCCCCAAACGCCGTGAATGTACATATACCTTATGGAAGGAGTAACAGGATGTCTGTGTCCAACACGCAAGACTATTCTCACTTTGACAAACTCAGCACCGAGCATCTGAAAGAGATCCTCCGCCAGGACGCCCTTATGGACTCCGACGAAGGATATGATATGGATGCCATTGTATACATCATGGAGGTGATCGCCGACCGAGAAAAAGAAAACATTCCCGAAAAATACGCCGACGTGGATGCTGCCTGGGCCTCGTTCAACAAGAACTACCGCCCTCTTCCCGACGGCCAGCCCCTGTACGATTTTGACGATACCCCGGAGGACGCCGCGTCCGACGCTCCTATCCAACACCACCATCGGGCTCCCCGCCGAAATCGCCCCCTGTATCGAAGCACTCTGGTTGCCGCCATTCTGATCGCTGCGCTGTTTGTGGGTTCCGTGACCGCCCAGGCTTTGGGTTTTGACCTCTGGTCCGCCTTTGCCGACTGGACAAGAGAGACCTTCGGCTTTGTGTCCCGGGAATCTGCCCAGCGGGATAATGATGTGGAAAAAGAGGTTCCCGAGCAACTTCAGGAACTACAGCGTCTTCTGATTGATTACTCTGTAAGTGCTGACATCCTACCGTCTTATATCCCAAGTAATTTTAGTAATGACGTTACGCGTTATGTCGAAACAGATCATTATGTAGATTTTCTTTGCCTTCTTTCAAATGAAGATGAGCAGTTTATTCTGCAATATCGAAAGCACCTTATATCTCCATATATTAATGAATTTGAAAAGAACGGAGAAAACCCCGAAACCTACTCCAGCGGCGGCGTAGATTACTATATCATGACAAATCTTGAAGAGCATCTTGCTGCATGGAACATCGACAATATGGAATGTTCTATTCAAGGTGTCAATTCCCGGGACGAGCTTATAAAGATGGTGGATTCCATCAACGGAGGATAATTCCATGACCAAGAAAGCTCTGCGCGTTCTTGCGCTTTTTCTTATTGCCGCCACCCTCTTTTCCACCTTCGCCTTTGCCGCTGAGCCCAGAGCCAGCGCCTACATATCCGCAAAATCCGCCTATATTTCTGCCCAGGGCGGTGGTTCCATCAAAATCACATTTTCCATTACCGCCACCGGCACTATGACCATGCTTGGTGCCCAGACCATCGACCTTTATGACAGCGATGGTTATGTGACCACCTTCCGCTACACCAACCCAAACTATTCCAACATGATGGCCTATGGCGACTTTTATCATAACAGCTCTGTTACTTATGATGGTGTTTCCGGCGAAACGTATTACGCCGTGGTTTCCTTCTATGCCGGCAACAGTTCCGGCAGTGATGCCAAACTCTATACCACCTACAGCTGCACCGCCTGACAAACAGCAAAAACCCGGGCTTGAAGATGAAGCCCGGGTTTTGTTCATTTATATTCAGGTTTCGGGAACAAGGACGATGCGGCCCTTGCAGGACTGCCCCGCCACAGGAACGATCTCTTCGCCGTCGAGAAGCACTTTGCCATGAAGCACAGCGCCCTCCATCACCGTCAGAGAAGTGATCAGGCTCTCCTTGGTCACGTTCCAAACCGAGCCCGCTTCCAGCGTCACTTCCACGTTGTTTTCGCCGTTGAAGTAATTGCGGTTGGCCACATGGCCCAGGTAGTAATACTCATCGATGGTGAAATGGGTATTCTGCCGGCCGTTTTCATCCACATGGATGGTCTCCGTGGCGGCGATGGCGCCGTTCAGCACCGCGCCCTTCCCCAGGGTCACATAGAGCTGCTTGGCCTTCTGGCCATAGTAGCCGGAGCCGTTATAAAGATCACCGTTCAGGGTCACATCCGAGGCCCTGAAATGCACGTCGAACTGCGGCGGAGGCGGCGGATCCATCTCGGGATCTTCCGGCACGGGAGGCGGCGGAGGCGGCGGCATCATGCTGGAGATCTGGCCATTCTCGCTGGGCCAGCCTTCCTTTTCGTTGAACTCGGTCTTAAAGTGCAGCTCATAAGGGCTGTCCCAGTCCACGCCCACACTCATGTCGTCGTCATCCATGATCTGGAGGATCACGCCGTCCTTGACCTTAAGCTGCGCCCCATCGGAAACATCGATTTTGATGCCGCCGCAGCGCAGAAGGAAGGCAGCGTTCTCCGTTTCCATGACCGTGCCCTCTGTAACGGTCAGCTCTGCAAAGCCGTGAGCCATGATGCCGAAGGCTTCCGAATACAGCTCCGTGATATTTCCCTTGCCCTCGCCCTCATAGAGCACTTCCCCGGTACGGGGCGAAAGGACCCGGACGCTGCCCCTGGAGGAGCGGTAGATCGCGTTGCCGTCCCGGGCAATGCCGATGTAGGTGCCGCAGTACATTTTCACGCCCCGGAAGTCCTCATCCGTGCCAAGGATATAGGTGCCGTAGCCGCTGCCATATTTCTTGAAATAGGGATTGGTTTTATCCTCTTCCGAACCTTCCACGCTAAGCGTACTGTCCACGACCACAAGAAGATTTTCCTCCCCGTTATCCGTGGAAAGGGCACCCCAGTTAGCTGCCTTTACGTCTGTGTTCACCAGCACCGTGGAGCCCTTATGGCCCATAAGGTTGGTGCCCCGGGCATTGCCCATGATGCCCAGCACCCAGGGCGGCGCCACCATGATGTTGAAATCCGCACAGTTGGGGTAGTTTTCATAGAGCTTGCCGCCCCAAACACTGAGCTTGGAGTCCTTCACAACCACATCGGAGCCTTCATCCGCAAAGACGGTACACTTGGCAACACCAGTGGTCTCGATCTCACAGTTTTCAATCTCCACCCGGGCGCCGTTGAAGGCGCAGACCGCAGAGCCGAGGCCAATGAAGTCGCAGACCTCATGGCCGTCCGCCTTGGTGTTCAGGCAGATCCGGGAATCCTTAAGGCTGTATTTTCCGCCATCCACCAGCACCGCGCTGAATGCCGGCTCTTCCGATTCCACACAGATACCCTGCGCGCCGGTTTCGTCGTATTGACCGCCCTGAATGGCGTCTGTATTCGATTTTTCCGCGCAAAGGCCATCCTTGGTCACAAGAAGCGCGGCTTCATAGCGTCCATCCCACTCCGCTTTCAGTTCACAACTGTGGTGGATCATAATTTTTTTGTCCATAGTGAACCCCTTTCCGATTTGTTTACAGATTGTATGCCACAGAGAACGCGCCCCGGCTGCCGGTATGGATGTTGCCCACCTGGTAACAGTCGCCGATCATAAAGGTATCCGCGGCCACGCCGTAAAGCGCCATAGCCTCATCCTTCAGAGAATGCATCCCACCCAGGGCGACCACGGAATCACAGTCAACACGGTGCCTGGCGCCGGTGCCGTCTTCGTATTCCACATAGTCCTCGCCGATGAGCGTTGTTTTGGCGTTCTCAATGTAGGAGATATCTTTCATTTGCTGATAATACTCGTCGATGGTCTCCCGGTAGTGAATAGGCGTTGCATCCGAAGCCAGCGTGCCTCCGCGGGTAAGGATCGTCACTTTATGGCCGTTTTCCGCCAGATAGAGTCCCGCCTCCGTACCGGACTCCGAACCGCCAATGACCACACAATGCTTGCCGAAATCCTTTTCGTGACCAAAGGTTTCAAAAATGTTCCGCGCCCGTTCCGCCCCGGGGATGGGCGGAAGCTTTGGCTCCGCGCCGAGAGCAAGGATTACCGCTTCATAATCGCCCGCCGACAACATTTCCCGGGTGACACGGGTATTCAGGATCACATGCACACCGTTTTTTGCCAATTGCCCGATCAGCCATTCCCGATAGCGAACCAGCGGCCACTTAAAACTGGGCGCATCCATAAGCTTGAGCTGTCCGCCAAGACGCTCACTTGCCTCATAAAGAGTAACATCATGCCCTCGTTCCCGGCAGAAAATCGCCGCCCGCATACCCGCCGGGCCGCCGCCGACCACCGCCACTTTCTTAGCGGTCCCGGCAGGCTTTGTAAGCTTTTCCAAACGATGCTCCAGCCCCATCCGGGGGTTCACCGTACAGAAGCTCAGCCAGTCGCCGGTCAAACTGGGCACATGGCATTTGTTGCAGCGCACGCAGGGGAAAACATCTTCCCCCCGTCCCTCTTTGACCTTCTGATAAAAGTCGAAGTCGCAAAGGAACATCCGGGCGCCGCCGATAAGATCTGCCTTGCCACTGGCCAGAATGTCTTCCATGTCCTGCACGTCCTGAAAACCACCGATGGGCTCACAGAGGATCTTTGTTCCGCTGGCTTTCACCGCCGCACAGTCTTCGATCACGGCGTATTCGTGCGCTTGGGAATTGTATCCCGTGGGGTGATTCAGATTGCCGGTAGCCGCCCGGAACTGGAAGATATCCACATAGCCCTCGCAGAGTTTGGCAAGCCTGATCGTATCCTCCAGGGTGTTGCCCCCTTCCTCGCTGGCCGTGATCTGCACCTCAATGGGGAAATCCCGGCCGCAGAGTTCCTTGATCCGGCCGCAAAGCTCCAGCAGAAAGCGGGCCCGGTTTTCAATGGGGCCGCCGTATTCGTCCGTGCGGTGGTTGGTCTTGGCAGACAGAAAACGGGCAAAAAGCGTAGCCCGATAGGCAAAGTGCAGCGTCACCATATCAAAGCCCAGATCTTTATATTTCTTCGCCCGTTGGGCCTGATATTCGATGATCTCAGCGATCTGTTCTTTGGAAAGGGCCTTGCCCTCCCGGGGACCGCGCATGATGGCGTTCATGCCGTAATTGTCATACACCTTTTCCCCAAAGCGAAGCAGCGGAGGCCCCGCCGCAATATCGAAAGATTCTCCGCTCCGCCCTGCTCCATGGGAGGCATCATGGCCGGCTCGTCATTCACATCATAGACCGGGTCCGGCGCTGCAAAAGGCATCAGCGCCAGCGAGATGCGGGAATTATAGTAATGCACCTGATCGGCCAGCTGGCATATATAATTTTCCACACTGGGATCACGCTCCAGATCAAACATGGGAAAACGCCTTCCGTCCTCATTGAAGGCATGGCGCTGCTCCATATTGGTCCAGTCGGCAAAGGTGACGATAGCCGCCCCATTTTTTGCCATATTGACCACATGATTGATCACCGGCTCCGCCGGGTAAGTCTCCGGCCCCTGGAGAAAGTGAGGCAGAGAGTTACCGGAAACCAGACGGTTTTTCAAAACAAAACTGCCCAGCTTCACCGGCGAGAGAAGGTGAGGATATCGAATTGACATGAATGTTTTCCTTCCCTTTGTTTTCAATTTTTATCTCGATTTTAGCATCAATAGCCCCCACTGTCAAAGCTTGCGAAGAAAAACCCTGTTCCCGAAGGAACAGGGTTTTTCTGTTATTTTTCCAGAGGTCCAAGTACTGCCCGTACATCCAGAAGACGGCGTTCTTTTCCCCAGGTCCGGGGATCGATTCTGGCCCTCCAGCCGCCGCCGTTGGGAGCAAACCAGGCGTAGTAGTCTCGGCCGTCGTGAGCAAAGCTGATCATCAGCGCCATGAAAGCGCCGCCGTGGCCAACCAGCACCAGACGTTCATCGCCCCGGGCCAAAGCCTCCTCCACGAGGCAGCAAAAACCGCGCTGTATCCGCTGCGCAAAGGCTTCCATACTTTCACCATTGGGACAGGCTCCTATGGCCCCCTCCGCAACCCATTGACGGTAGGCTGGATTGTCCGCCATCTCTTCGGCGCTTCGGCCTTCAAAATCGCCGAAATCTTTTTCGATCAGATCATCCACAACGATCTGCTCAGCCTTGGGGAAAAACAGAGAAGCCGTCTGCTGCGTGCGTCGAAGAGGCGTAACATAGACCCTCTCCACGCTGTCATCGCTTCCCATGGCCCGAAGTTCCTCCAGACCCTGGGGAAGCACCGGCAGATCGGTCCGCCCTATATAACAGCCGTCTGCATTGCCCGCCGTCATACCATGACGCAGAAGAAGAATTTCCATACTATACTCTCCTTTTCTTCCCAAATCGCTCACAGAATACTGGAGCGCTTCATCAGTTTCTTCAGCAGTTCGGACAGCGGAACAATCAGCAGCCCCGCCGCCAGATTCCCTATGCCGTGAATCATATCAAAGGGCAGTCCTGCCACAATCCAGGCCAGCATCTGCTGGAAATTCAGACCGAACATCAGCGCCTGGGCCGGAGCGTAAAGCGTCCCATACGCCAGCCCATGAAGGCAGCAAATAAGGGGATAGACAACACAGGCTGCTTTCATCGGCATATTCTTCGGCAGAAGCATGGTAACGCCCCAGAGAATTGTCCAAATATAAAGATAAGGCAGCCACCACATGGCGAAACCGCCGAAGAGTCCTGTAAGAAAAACGTTGATATAGATGGGAATCAAAGCTTTCTTGCGAAAAACCAGCGTGTAAACCATGGTCAGCATCCCGAGCAGGTGGATGTTGGGCAGAAGCTCCATGATGATCTTTGAACAGAACATCAGCGTTCCCAGCATGGCAAACAGTGCAAGCTCCCGCACATTTTGATGCGGCCGCACTTTCGGCGCTTCCATCTTATTTTGAGTAGACAAGCTGATAGGTAACGCCCTCGGCGATTTCCGTCATATCCACACCGGCCATGGCATATTCGCCGTTTTCATAAAAGGCCCAATAGCTCTGGCTCACATCGTAATCCGCCGTTATGCCGTTGACCTGCTTAATGTACATACCAAATTCACCGTCCTCGCCGGCGATAAGCGCATGCTCAAGAAGCGCTGCGCCAACCGTATCAGCCTCGGTGTGAATGGTAAAGGTAACCGTTTTTTCCTCGGCCTGCACTTCGACTGCCACAGTATTGCCGCCTTCGCCGAATTCCTGGTCCTCCTGATAAAGCGCAGTTTTCCAAAGGTCGGCAGCTTCATCCTTACCGCCGCAGGCGGAAAGGCTCAAGAGGCACACAAGGGCCAGCAGCAGACACAAAGCTTTGTTGATTTTTTTCATTTTGGTTTATCCTTTCAAAAAAAATACAAAAGGATAAAATAAAAGTACCCTTCTACGGGTACTGTGTTGCTCATGGCAGCCTGCCCTGCCCTATACACATCTCCCCGCATTGCCCAAGAGACTTTTACGTGTCGCAGACCGACAAGCATTCCGACTTGACCCGCCCAATCCAGGGCAGGAGTTACGGCAATGGCTGTTGTCACGGATTCACACCGTGTTCCCTCATCCCCCGACATACTGTCTCGCAGCATGCCAGACAACAAATGCGCCAGGCATTTGATGATCTGCGTTTATTCTTTTGTCATCATGATTATATCACAGAAGTCCCCTGAATCAAGTCATTTTTCACCGCAAGATCCTTAGCCTTTGTTTTTCCAAAAAATTCTTACAGCAAATTAATACAAAAGGGCATATTTGTGGTATAGTAAGATTAATTCAACGAAAGGGAGGCGTACATTATGCCCAGACCTGGCGGACCCGGCGGTCCCGGAGGCGGCCCTCGCGGCGGTCACGGCGGTCCCGGAGGCGGCCCTCGCGGCGGTTTCGGCGGACCCGGTGGCGGTCCCCGCGGCGGTTTCGGCGGCCCCGGAGGCCCTAACAATCCCCCGCCCCCGCGCCGCACACATTTCAGACGCTATGGTTTCCGCGGTCATCGCGGCGGCTGTCTCGGCTGCCTGATCCCCGTGATCGGCATTGCCGCAGTGGTCGTGCTGGCCCTTGTGCTGATCCTTCTTTGATCCGCACCCTGTACAACAAAGCTCTGGTTGCAGATTCTTCCGCAACCAGAGCTTTTGCTTTTATCTCACGGCATAAGCTGTCTCACGGTAACAGGCAACCAGAAGGTCCACACAGGCACCATAGGAGCGCAGCCCCCGTTCCTCACCATAGGTGGCCAGAAAGCCTTCGTAGACGCCTTCGGATATATCCGCAGCCGCAGTTTCAAACTGATCCCAATACAAAGAGTTCTGCCGCAGATCGGCAAGCACGCTGTCGCTATAGCCTTCCCGAAGCTGCATATACAGCCAGGGGTCCGCTTCATAAAGAGCATTTCCCAAATGGATCAGTGCCATCAGCGCCGCAGAATAACAGAAGTCCGGCTCTTCCGACTCCAGACAGGCCAGCACTGCCACAAAATTCGCCTCATCTTCCCGGGCCACCCCCCGCTGGTGTGCCAGCTCATGGGCAATGGTGGACGGCAGCAGACTCAGCGGCGCATCCACATTCAGATTGGCCTCGCCGGTGAAGGGAAAGAAAAAGCCGGTGAAATTGATCCAGCTCATAAACCTGGAAAACAGCATTGGCTTCGCCCGCAAAGCCGGTCCGTCCAGCACAGAACAGCGTTGTGCAATGCGCTCGTACAAATGAGCGGACGAAGAAAAAAGCTCTTCCGTATTCGCTGTAAAACAGCCGTTTTCATCCCGCCGGGTATTTTCGGCATATGTATTGGCCAGATCCAGAAAATAAGCCGCCACCTGATACAGATCCTCTTCACTCACCGGCTCCGCCTCCACATCCAGCGCCGTCTGGATGCCTGACGTACTGTAGTAAACGCCCCAGAGCATGCAGAACCCGCCGTAAAGCAGAGATGCCGCGCAAAGGAGAGTAACGCCCGTTTTATACAGACGCCGCCATTTCTCCGGACGCCGGATCAGCCGAAAAATCTGAATGGCCAGATAAACCAGCAGGAACAAAACCAGCGCCGCATAAATAAGCTCCGCAACCGAAAAGGGAAAGATATCAAAGATTTTTCCCATGCCCCGATGCCAGGGCCGGGCCAGACGCTCGCACAAAAACCGCATAACGGCAGCGTTGGAGCGAAAGAGGTGATAAAGCCCCATCATGGCCAGCCCAAACATCAGCGCGGCGTGACGTCCGGGACACAGGTTCCACAGCCCGGAAATTCTGTTTTTTGTCCGCAATTCCATGTCCTGATTATAGCCATTCGGCGGCAGAATGTCCATGCCCCAAGTTTAACCGCGATCAGCAACATAAATTTTTCCGAAAATAAACACAAAGTGCTAAATGTCAATTGTCAAACTTAATAATTAATGATATAATTCTTTAATAAATTCCTAAGCGAGGTGAGCTTATGACCGAAATCAGCACGCCACTGATCGAGTTGAAGAACATAACCAAAATTTTCCCCGGTGTCAGGGCTCTGTCGAACGTTTGCTTCGACATCCGCCCCGGTGAAGTACACGCCCTGTGCGGCGAGAATGGCGCAGGAAAATCCACCCTCATCAAGGTCATGACCGGCGCTCACACCGCCGATGAGGGAGAATACTACATCGACGGCAAGCCTGTCCACATCGCCAACACCCAGGAAGGAATCGCGCTGGGTGTTTCCTGTGTGTATCAGGAGCTGTCCATCGCACCGCAGCTGGATCTGGCTCAGAACCTTTACATCGGCAACCTTCCCATGAAGGGTTTCCTCATTGACCATGCCACGCTTTACACCAAGGCAAAGGAGATCCTGGACACGCTGGAAATGCCGCTCTCTCCCAAAACGCTGGCCGGCGAACTCTCTGTAGGCCAGCAGCAGATGATAGAGATCGGCCGCGCGCTCACCCGCAACGCCCGCTGCATCATTCTGGATGAGCCCACCTCTTCCCTGTCGGAAAAGGAAACCGAGACCCTGTTCAAAATCATCGGCATCCTGAAAGAGCGGGGCATCGCCATCGTGTACATCAGCCATAAGCTGGACGAGGTCATGCAGCTTTCGGACCGCATCACCGTCATCCGCGACGGCGAAAATGTCATCACCCTCAACACCGCCGACACCACCCAGGAGATACTGATCACCAATATGCTTGGCCGCAGCCTTGAGACCATGTACAACAAACAGAAGGTCGACATCGGCGAGCCTGTTCTTCAGGTGGAAGGGCTGACACGCCAGGGTGTTTTTGAGGATATCAGCTTTGATGTCCGCGCCGGTGAGGTCGTTGGCTTCTTCGGTCTGGTTGGCGCCGGGCGCAGCGAAATCATGCGCGCCATCTTCGGCGTGGACAAGAGTGACAGCGGCACCATCACCGTCAGCGGCAAGACCCTGACCCGCGGAAACCCCGCCGCCGCCATTGAGGCCGGCATCGGTTTCTGCACCGAAGACCGCAAACAGGAAGGTCTGATGCTTCGCCTTTCCATTTTGCTGAATATGACGCTGGTTAAGCTGCCCGAACTGTCCAGGCACGGCGTTATCGACCGCAAGGCCCAGCGCACCGAGGCCGACAAGTACGTGGACTCCATCCGCATCAAGACACCCTCTGTCCGCCAGCTGGTGGGCAACCTGTCCGGCGGCAACCAGCAGAAAGTGGTCGTGGCCAAGTGGCTGATGATGAACCCCAAAGTCCTCATTGTTGACGAACCCACCCGCGGCATCGACGTCGGCTCCAAAGCCGAGATCTACGGCCTTCTCAACGAGCTTGCCAAATCCGGCGTTGCGATCATCGTTGTCTCCAGTGAGATCGAAGAGATCATGGGCATCTGTGACCGTGTCATCACCATCTGCGAGGGCAAAAAGACCGCAGACTTCCCTGTGGACGGTCTTGACAGCGAGCTGGTGCTCGCCGCCGCTCTCGGCAAAACCGACTACAAAAAGACAGGAGGCGCCAACGAATGAAAAAAATCACCAACGGCCTGAAGCGCTTCATGTCCTTCAGCGGCAGCGGCGTACTGCTGGCCATGATCGCCTTCATCATCCTTGTCTCGATCCTGTCTCCCATCCTTACCGGGGGCAGCTTCCTGACCTGGACCAACATCACCAACGTTTTCCGCCAGCAAGCCCACATCGGCATTATCTGCTGCGCCATGACCTACGTCATCATCACCGGCAACATCGACCTGTCGGTAGGCTCCCTGCTGACGCTGCTGACCGTCCTTTGTGCCAAGTTCACTCACATCAGCCCCATCTTCGCCATTTTTGCCACGCTGGCCCTCGGCGTTGTTGCCGGCGCTGTCAACGGCATCCTGGTGGCGGGTCTCAAGCTCAATGCTTTCATCGCCACTCTGGCCACCGGCTCCATCTACGGCGCGCTGACCCTTATCATTGCCTCGGGGCACACCGTCCGCGTCACCGAGCCTATCTTTGATTTCATCGGCACCGGACATATTCTCGGCATCCCCACCCCGGTGATCATCGCCTTCGTGGTGGTCCTTGTTTTTGCATTCATTCTCCAGCGCACAGTTTTCGGTCAGCGCCTGTATGCCATCGGCGCTAACCGCAAGGCCTCCCGTTACTCCGGCATCCGCACCCAGCAGGAAGTGTTCATCACCTACTGCCTCAGCGGTCTTTGCTGCGGCATTGCCGCCATCATTTACATCGCCCGAAGTGTTTCCGCCAATCCTCAGCTGGCCTCCGGCAAAGAAATGGATATCATCCTGGCTGTGGTTCTGGGCGGCACCAGTGTTCTGGGCGGCAAGGGTTCCATCTGGAGCAGCGTGATCGGATTCCTGTTCATCGGCTTCCTTTCCTCCGGCTTCACCTTCCTGGGCCTGAACCAGTACATGCAGTGGATCATCATGGGCGTCATCCTTGTGTGCGCTCTCGCGTTCGATATAGCCAATGAAAGGGGGGTCAAGCTTTGGAAAAGAAAAGCAAATACCTGAAGCTTCTGAAAGATTATAACGCCGTTGTGATCTTCCTTCTGCTGGCCATCATTGCCACTTTCTTCGTGGACGGTTTTTTCAAAAATATCGACCGCGTGATCGTGGAGGCCAGCCTCTACGGCATGATCGCCTGCGGCCTCGGCCTGGTCATGGTCACCGGCAACATCGACCTCTCCGTAGGCTTCCAGGCAGCCTGCGCCGCCGTTGTCGCCGTTCTGGTGTATAACGCCACCGCCGGCAACCTGATCCTGGCCGCAATCTTCGCCATCCTCACCGGCATTGCCACCGGCCTGATCAACGGCTTCACCGTGGTAAAACTGGGCATCAGCCCTCTCATTGCCACCATTGCCACCAACTACATCTTTAAAGGCTTTGTCTACTACTTCACCAAAGACGGCGCTATCTATCCCGAAGGCGAGCTTCGCCGTCAGTTCCAGACCGCCCTGTCCAAAAACACCCTCTTCGACATCGACGTTCTGGCCGTGCCGGTGCTGATCGTTCTCGCCATTCTCATCATTCTCTATTTCGTCATGCGCAAGACACGCTTCGGTGTCAGCCTCTACATCGCCGGTGACAACGCAGAAGCCGGTCTGTTTGCCGGCATCGACATCAAGAAGTCCGTTATGATCACCTACGTCCTCTGCGGTGTCTGCTGCGCCTTTGCCGGCCTGTTCCTGGCGTCCAACGCCGGCTCCGCCATCTACTCCCAGGGCGAAGGCCGCGATGTTTTCGCCATTTCCGCCTGTATCATCGGCGGCATCAAGATGGCCGGCGGCAAGGGCACCATGGTGA
>CAZSAX010000042.1:0-14795 GCA_964605075.1 uncultured Oscillospiraceae bacterium | reverse complement strand
GCGCCACCTTCAGCTGGCCGGAGATATGGTGCTGCACCAGCTCCCGGAAAAAGGCATCGGACTTGTCGCAGAGCATGTAGTCGAAGCGCACGCCGGAGCGCACAAACACCTTCTTCACCCCGGGGATGGCCCGGAGCTTTTTCAGAAGGGCGGTGTAATCGGACTCATCCGCGTTGAGGTTGGGACAGGGCTTGGGAGTGAGACAGTTGCGATTGGGGCACATGCCCTGCTTTTTCTGCTTTTCGCAGGAGCTCTGGCGGAAGTTGGCGGTGGGGCCGCCCACATCGGACACATAGCCCTTCCAGAGGGGGTGCTTGGTCATGGCCGTCACCTCGGCGATGACGGATTCATGGCTGCGGCTGGTGATCATGCGGCCCTGGTGATAGGCCAGGGAGCAGAAATTGCAGCCGCCGATGCAGCCCCGGTTGTGGATGACGGAAAAGCGTACTTCTTCAATGGCGGGCACGCCGCCCATGGAATCGTACATGGGGTGGGGCTCCCGGGTGTAGGGCAGGGCGGCCACGGCATCCAGCTCGGAGCGGCTCAGAGGCATGGCGGGCTTTTCCGCGATCAGGTAACGGGTGCCGTGGGGCTGGATGAGGCGCTGGCCCCGGACAGGGTCGTGCTCCGCGTATTCGATGCGCACGGATTCGGCGTAAAGCCGCTTGTCGGCGCAGACTTCTTCGTAGGAGGGAAGCATCACGCCTTCGTCCGGCGCTTCCGCCCCCAGCACCGCGGTGCCGGGGATGCCGTCCAGGGGCAGGTCTTTTTCCAGCCGGTGGGCGATCTTCACGCTGGCGAATTCCCCCATGCCGTAGGTAAGGATATCGGCCTTGGCGTCCACCAGGACGCTCCGGCGGACTTTGTCGTCCCAGTAGTCGTAATGGGCGAAGCGGCGCAGACTTGCCTCCATGCCGCCGATGATCACAGGCAGGCCGGGAAAAGCCTCCCGGGCCCGGTTGGCATAGACGATGACGGCCCGGTCCGGGCGCAGCCCCGCCTTTTTGCCCGGGGAGTAAAAGTCCTCGGAGCGGCGGCGCCGGGCGGCGGTGTAGTGGGCCACCATGGAGTCCAGGTTCCCCGCCCCGATCATCACGCCCAGGCGGGGCCGGCCCATGGCCCGGAAGGATTCCGCATCGTGCCAGTCCGGCTGGGCCAGCATGGCCACCCGGTAGCCCTCTTTTTCCAGCACCCGGCCGATCACCGCCGCGCCGAAGCTGGGGTGATCCACGTAGGCGTCGCCGGTGACGAGAAGGAAATCGTAATGATCCCAGCCCCGGCGGGCCATATCTTCTTTTGAAACGGGTAAAAATTTATTCCAGGCGTCCTTCATACCAGCCGGATACTCCCTTGTATTTGCATTGATAGCCCCGGCTCGTTTCCGCCACCACGGAGATCTCGTCCCCGGGCTGCAGGGCGGGGCGGTAGTCGGTGCAGTCGTTGACGAGCCAGTCGCCGTTTTCCTCCTGCCGGAGCAGGTTGCTTGTCAATATGTCCATCTCGTAGCCGCTGCGTTTGTGGCGGCAGCGGCAGAATTCCTCGCCCCACGTCAGCAGCTCCACCCGGTTGTCCCCGTGGCGGATGTAGAAATGGCGGGGGTTTTCCTTTTGCCCGTCCAGCACCCGGCGGACCGGGAAGCGGTCGTAGCGGATGACCTCCATGGAGGGCAGAACGAGGGCATTGAGCTGGCCGTCGTCTTTCAGCACGCAGCCGCCGTCGATGCTCACCAGGCGAAGATCCTCATCGATGATGGGGTCGGCGCTGGTGATGTCCTCCCGGTACAGCACCACCGGCCAGTGGCCCACGATGGTCCACTTGGCGTGGGGCTGGCAGATATAGCGGTATTCATCCAGCTTCATGCAGCGGAAAGCGCCTTTTTCCGGCACATAGCCGCCGTGAACAAAGATGTAATTTTCGGTCTCGATGATGTGAGGCAGACTGCGCAGAAAGTCGAATTCCGGGCGAAAGGCTTCCCGCAGGGCGCTTTTTGCCGAAAGAAGGTCCATGTCCCGGGAAATGGGGATGTCCAGCAGATGGAGCATCTGGGCGATGATGCCGTCGCCCCAGCCCTTGTTTTTGCCCACCAGGTATTCGATGTACCACTGGTCCATCCAGTCGTCCGGTACATTGTCGCAGAAATCCTGCCAGAAGTCGCAGTTGCCGCAGATGGGGTGGACGTCATAGTGCCGGCAGAGCTCCATGATATAGCGCAGGGTGCCCAGGGGATCGGGGCCCTTTTCCAGCATGTCCCCCACGATGATGAGGCTGTCGTCCCGGCCGAAAGCGCATTTTTCCAAAAGGCCCCGGAGATAGTCCAGATTTCCATGGATGTCCGACACGGCGAGAATGCGCCGCCCGGGAGGGATGGAAAGCTGCTTTATCACCGGGGGCTCGGTGAGCCGGGCTTTGTTGGTGTGAAGAAAAGGCGAACTCATGGCAGACGGTAGATGTGGCGGCCGATGTCCGCCTCCATGAGCCAGAGCTTGCCGCCCACGCCCTGCACTTCCTCCCGGCGGCGGAAGCCGTTGTATTCATAAAAGCCGATGGCTTCGGTGTTGGTCTGGGACACATGCAGCCGCAGGCTTTCCCGGCCCATGGTCCGGAACAGGCTTACCGCATGGCCCAGCAGCTGGATGCCAAGGCGCCGCTGGCGGAAGCCGGGCTCTACATAGATCAGGCTGATCCAGCCGGCGTTTTCCGTCCGGCCCCGCTGGGTGTCCAGCTCGATGAGACCGGAAAATTCCTCGCCCCGGAGCATTTTCACCACCAGCTGGGGGTTTTCCGTCAAATGGAGCCTGGCGCTCTGCAGATAGAGGGAGGGCTTATAGCCCGTCAGGTTTCCGTGGCTTGCCAGCCAGGTGGATTCATAGCAATGGGAATACAGCGCCGCTTCCTCCGGCAGGCACAGGGGCAGGAAGCAGACGTTGTCGTGATCCTCCTTGCCGCCGTCCTCTTTGCGCCACCAGGTCTGGCGGGCAAAGGTGCTCAGGTCGCCGGTGAGGTGGGAATTGTCGTTATAGAAATCCAGCCGGAGCTCGCCCTTTTCCGCGAACAGCCGGGCCACGGCGGTGTTGTCCCCGTGGGGGATGCGGTGGATCTCGTTCAGGGGGATGCCATTCAGGGTGCAGATGAGCGCCCGGATGGCCATGCCGTGGGAGAACACGGCCACGGTCCCGTCCTCGTTCTCTTCGGCGATGGAAAGCAGAGCCTGCCGCATACGCCGGACCACATCGTCAATGTCCTCGCTGCCGGGAACGTGGAACTTCTGGGGGTCCCTGGCAAAGTAGTCCATCTGCTCCGGCCAGTCCAGACCCAGATTGCCCCAGGGCTGATCCTCCAGCACGCCGATGCCCTGCTCCCGCAGAAGGGCTGTGGTGTGCAGCGGCAGCTGGGGGTGATATTTCAGCACCGCGCCGGCGGTGGACTGGGTGCGGCAAAGGTCCGAGGACCAGAGAGCGTCCAGCGGAACATCCCGGAAGCGCTCGGCCAGCGCGGCGATCTGCCGCCGGCCCAGAGGGGTGACGTTGGAATCGTATTGGCCCTGTGCCCGGCGGTAGAGGTTGCCCTCGGCCTCGGCGTGGCGAATGAGGTAAATGGTAGTCATAGAAGGCCTGCCTTGTTTGTTGGATGCTTCTATTGTATAATAAGCGAAAGACTTTCTCAAGAGGAGGCGGCTATGAAAAATCCGGGTGTTTTGATCTGCGGCGCCTATGGCATGGGCAATGCCGGGGACGATGCGGTCCTGCGGTCCATTCTGGCCGCTTTGCGGGAATATGACGGCAGTCTGCCCATCCGGGTGATGGCCCGGAAGCCCCGGGAGACAGCCCGGGCCTTCGGCGTGGAGGCGGTGCATCCGCTGAATGTTCCGCGCTGGCTGCGGCTCATGAAACGGTCAGGGCTTTTCATCAGCGGCGGCGGCAGCCTTCTGCAGGATGTGACGAGCCGGCGGAGCCTCTGGTATTATCTGGCGGCCATCGCCCTGGCCAAAAAGCAGGGCTGTGCCGTGATGCTCTATGGCTGCGGCATTGGCCCGGTGGGTTCGGAAGCAAACCGGGAGCGCTGCGCCCGGGTGCTGAATGCCTGCGCGGACCGGCTCTGCCTGCGGGATGCGGCCAGCGCCCAAAGCCTGGCGGACTGGGGCGTGACGGCGGATATGCTGGTCACGGCGGACCCGGCCTTTCGGGGCAAAGCTGCCGGGGGCGAGCGGGAAAAGTGCATCGGCTTTGCCCTGCGGGGCTGGGAGGGCTTCTGGTACCGGGTGCCTTACTTTGCGGCGGCGGCCCGCCATGCCTGGGAGCGCTACGGCCTGACGCCGGTGTTTGTGTGCATGGCGCCGGAGGATATCCGGGCGGCCAAAAGCGTGATGGCGGCGCTGGGGGATGTGCCCTGCCGGATGATGAGCGATCCCAAAGGACTGGGGCGGATGAGTGTGGTGCTTTCCATGCGGCTGCACGGGCTGATCTTTGCCCTGGCGGGCGGAGCCAGCCCGGCGGGGGTGAGCTACGACCCCAAGGTGGCGGCTTTTTGCGAGGAAAACGGCCTGCCCTGGGAGCGGCTGGAGACGGCCACGGAGGAAAGACTCTGCGCCCTGATCGACCGGGCGGCGGCCTCGGATCCGGAGCTTTTGGCGGAAACGGCGGAAAAGCTGCGCCGGAGGGAGCGGCAGAACGCCGCCGCGGCCTGGGAGCTTTTGAGCCGGGGCGATGGTGGCTGAGCCGGGCATGGGGAGACGATCCCCCAGCCTCGCAGATGCTCGGCAGCCCCCTTTACACAAGGGGGCCAAAAAGGAAGAGGATAAAAAAAGAAGCTGTCCGAAGACAGCTTCTTTTTTTATAAGGTTTGGATTACTCAATGACCAGCTCGTAGCCGGTGAAGTCGGCAGCAGCCTGCAGAACAGCCTGCGCCTCGGCGGAGTTGTTGGTCAGGGCCAGGGTGTTCGCCACCTTGGACTCCATGATGACGGACCACCAGAGGTCGAACTCGGCGTCGGTCATCTCAGCGATGACGATGCCCTGCTCGGTCAGCTGGGAAGCCTCGGACTCCAGAGCGGTCTCATAGACCTCGACGGAGTGAGCGGCGGTGGCGTCAGCGGCGGCCTGGATGGCTTTCTGCTGCTCGGCGGTCAGGCCGTTCCACCAGTCCAGGTTGACGGTCAGGAAGTTGCCGGCGGTGTAGGTGTTGTCATACATCCAGTGGGTGGTGACTTCCGCCACGCCGTCCTGCAGCATGGAGGTGGAGGCCATCTGGGTGGCGTCGATCAGGCCGGTCTCGAAGGACTGGTACAGATCCCAGGGGAGAACCTGCTCCACGGAGGAGAAGCCCAGAGCCTGGAACTTGGCGGTTTCCATGTTGCCGAAGGCGCGGGAAGTGGCCAGCATCTCGGTGAGGTTTTCGTACTCGAAGGTGGCGACAAAGGCGTTGGCGCCGCCGGCCAGAGCGCCCAGGTACTTGATGCCGAGGCCTTCGGCTTCGGCGGTCAGGGCAGCAGAGGAGGCCTCGTCACCTTCCAGCAGGTAGGTGAAGTAGTCCAGAGCGTTCTGCACGGAGTCGGGAGCAAAGTCGGGAACACCGGTCAGAAGGGGCAGCTTGTCGGAGTGGGGGTTGTGGCCCAGGGCGGTCATGTTCATGGCGCCGGTGGCGATAACGTCCAGAGCGTCGGCGTCGGTGGCAACGGTGCCGCCGTAGTAGACATCCACAGTGATGGCGCCGTCGGTGGCCTCTTCAAGGGCGTTCTTGAAGTAGGTAACCAGCTCGCCGCCGGTGGCGGTCTCCTGGAAGGTGGTGGTGAACTGGATGTTCAGGGGATCGATGGCAGCAGCCTCGGGAGCGGCCTCTTCAGCGGGGGCGGCAGCTTCCTCAGCGGGAGCGGCTTCCTCGGCAGGGGCCTCGGTCTCGGCGGCGCCGCAGGCGCACAGAGCCATGACCATGGCCAGAGCAAGGAGCAGAGAAAGAAGTTTTTTCATGTTTGTTCCTCCAAAATAGTATTGATAATGGGAGTATTCCCGGTTATCTCAGATTGAGTATGTAGTTACCGCCCTATGAGGGTCGGCAGCCAGGTGACAATGCCCGGCATCAGAGCGATCAGAATGACCATCAGAACCTCGCATATGAAGAACGGCCACACACCGGCAAAGACTCTCGACGGACTTACGCGCAGAGCGTTGGAAGTGGCGAAAACGTTCATGCCGATGGGCGGGGTCAGACCGGCGATCTCCATCATGAAGCAAAGGCTGATGATGATGGCGTAGGGGCTGTAGCCCAGGGAGCACAGGATGGGGAAGACCACGGGCACGGTGATGACGATGATGCTCATCATATCCATGACGCAGCCGCAGAAGATATACAGAACCATGACCAGCAGGAAGATCACGAAAGCGGGGGCGTTCACGTTGGCGATGGCGTTGGAGAGATAGTCCGCAAGACCGGACAGGGACACAAAGCGGGAGAAGATCTGACCGCCGATGATGATGGGGAAGATGCCCGCTTCCATGACAGCGGCGTCCACGATGCAGTTCCAGATCTTCTTCATGGGGGTGCGCTTGAAGATGGCAAACACCAGCACGGCCACAGCGCCCACGGCGCCGCCGACGGTGGCGGTGAACCAGCCCATCATGGTGCCGCCAATGATCAGACCGAACAGGATGAAGATGGGGATGAGATAGCGCAGACCAAGCAGACGCTCTTTCCAGCTGACGGGTTCGTCAGACTTGGGGGGCAGGGCATCTTTCTTGATGAAGCCCACGATGCGGACGGTCAGGCAGAGAGCGATGGCGGTGATGATACCGGGGACGATGCCGCCGGAAAGGGCGGTGCCTACGGAAATGGCCACACTTTCGCTGCCAACCTTGACGGGGCTGGGAGCGATGATGCAGAACATCAGAATGCCCATGGAGGGGGGGATCAGGGTGGACAGCGCGCCGGAAGCGGCGATGCAGCCCAGGGAGAGCTTCTCGTCATAGCCGCGCTTGCGGAGCTGGGGCATGGAGAGCTTGCCGAAAACGATGTTGCCGGCGATGGAAGAACCGGAGCAGGCGCCGAACACGGCGTTGGCCGCAACGACGGTGTAAAGAAGGCCGCCTCTGACCCGCTTGAGCCAGGACTCAAAGCAGGAGAACGCGCCTTCGGCTACCCCGGTTTCGCTGACTAAGGCGCCCACCAGAGAGAACAGGGGCAGCACAGCGTAGTTGTAGTTGGCGCCCAGGTTGTAGATGCCGGAGGTGAACTGGGTGAGCATCATGACGGGGTTGCCGTGCATGATGACGACCAGGCCCGCCACGGAGGCGGTCAGCATGGAGATAAACACAGGGATACCGCAGAAGACCATGACCATCATGATCAGGAAAAAAACGACGCCGATCATAGCGTTGCTCATTCTTCGGCACCTCCTTCTTCAAAGTCCCCGCTGGGGCCGCCGGGGCCGTGCTGTTCGTTGGGGTAGAGGTAGACGGCGGGGTTCACACCGTCATACTTCCAGAAGCGGATCATCCGCACCAGTGCCCAGACAAAGGAGCAGCCCAGCAGGAAAAAGCCCACACAGTGGCACAGGGTGAAGGGCCAGACGACCCAGGAATCCGCGGTGGTGCTGATGCGGGCGGTGTACTTGAAGTTTTCCATCAGGGTGACGAAAACGCCCCGGTAGCTGATGAAAAAGCTGATGGCAGCGCCCAGCACATGGCCGATGACCATGAAGATCTTCTCCACCTTGGGCCATTTCTGGATCAGCAGGTCAATGCGGGTGTGGCCCTGATCCAGCGTTACATAGCCGGCCGCCAGAAATACCAGAGGAATGTGGAAGTACTGGATGATGGCTGTGGAGTTGGGAATGCCTTGCGCCCAGGGGATGCCGGCACGGCCCAGTTTTTCGCCGACCATGTTGAAAAACGCCACGAACATGACAACCATAAGTGCCACGGCGCTGAGCCAGCAGAAGAAACGCAGGACCTTGCGGACAACCTGATCAACACGCAGGAACCCGGAAAAATCGTCTTGCAGGTTCACGTCAGGATGCCTCCTCTTTGTAACAATTTTTTAACATATTCATTATACCGATAAACGCTGTTTTGTCAACCTTAATTAAAGATAACCTTAAGAAATAGTTCAGAACACAACACAGGCGGTTTACAGGCCGCCCGGCCCGTGATAAAATAAATTGTTTTTATACCAATTATCAAATTATACCGCAGGAGGATGGGTCATGCTCAGCGAGGCGTTCAAGCTGCAACAGGATATAGAAAGAGAAGTTTCCCGGGTGCTGGTGGGCAAGGGAGCACAGCTGCGGCTGATCACCGCGGCCATTCTGGCCCAGGGCCACATCCTTCTGGAGGATCTGCCGGGCGTGGGCAAGACCACGCTGGTCAAGGGCCTGTCCCGGGCACTGGGCTGCGATTCCAGGCGCATTCAGTTCACCCCGGATCTTCTGCCCTCGGACGTGACGGGCATGAACATTTTTGACCGCAGCAGCGGCCAGTTCAAGCGCATGCAGGGACCTGTGATGACCAATCTGCTTCTGGCGGACGAGCTCAACCGGGCCATTCCCCGCACCCAGTCTGCCCTGCTGGAGGCCATGGAGGAAAAGCAGGTCACCCTGGACGGCGTGACGGAAAAGCTGCCGGAGCCCTTTGTGGTCCTGGCCACCCAGAACCCGGTGGAGTCCGAGTCCACCTTCCGGCTGCCGGCGGCACAGATGGACCGCTTCCTGATATGCCTGTCCCTGGGCTATCCCAGTGCCTCGGAGGAGGCGGAAATGCTGCGTCTGGTGGGGGGAAGCGTGGACTTTGAAGCCGTGCAGGCCGTCACCGGGCCGGAAAAGATCGCGGCGCTGCAGAAGGAGATCGAGAGCGTTGCGGTGTCCGATGAGGTGACGGAGTATATCGTTGCCATCACCACCGCCACCCGCCGGAGTCCGGAGCTTCGTCTGGGGGCCAGCCCCCGGGCCAGCCGGGCGCTGTACCGGGCGGCCAAGGCCCTGGCGGCAGTGTCCGGGCGGGACTTTGTTATCCCGGATGATGTGAAGGAGCTGGCGGCGCCGGTGCTGTGCCACCGGCTGATGCTCAGCGCCAAGGCGGTCATGGCCGGCCAGACGGCGGAGAGCGTTCTGACGCAGATCATGGAAACGATCCCGGTGCCTCCGGCGAAAGAGGCGCTGTTTGAAAAGGAACATGGATAAGAAAAAGCGGGTTGGATTTCAGTCCGCGCTGCTGGTGTCCGTTGGCGTCATCGCCGGGTCTTTTGCCGCTTCGCTTCTGGCCTGGTGGGTCCATGCGGATGCGGTGGCGGCGTTGCTGCTGACGGTGTCGGTGGTGGGACTGGTGAGCCGGCTGTGGGGCCTGTATGCCCTGCGGCGGCTGGAAACGGAGGTCCGGGCGGACCGGGAGACCCTGTCCGTGGGCCAGGAGCTGCGGATGCACTATACCATCCGCAACAACAAGGCGCTGCCGCTGATCTGGCTGGAGCTGTGTCAGGACGTGCCCCGGCGGGACTGTCTGGTGCCCGGGGAGGGCTTTGAACGGCTGCGCTTTTCCGAGGAGGAAGCGGCCCACGCCGGCCGGGAGGAAGTCTGGCGGCGGCGTTTTTCCTTTCTTATGGGATTTAAAGAACTGGAATGGGACTGCTGCTGGACCGGACAGCGCCGGGGCGTGTACCGGCCGGGCGATCTGGTCCTTCGCAGCGGCGATGGCTTCGGTCTGACCCAGTCCACGGCGGCGACCGGCGGCTTCGGCGGGCAGATGTTTGTTGTCTGGCCGAAAATCGTGCCCGTGCGCACGGCGCCTTTTCTGCGCAACATCTGGACCGGGCACACCGGTCAGGCCGGCTGGGTGGAGGATCCCAGCGTGCTGCGGGGCGAGCGGGCCTATCAGCCCGGCGACCCCTGGAAACGCATCGACTGGCGGACGGCCGCCCGAACGGACGAGCTCTATGTCCGGCAGTATGAGACCCTGCGGCCCATGTCCATCCTGTTTCTTCTGGACAGCGCGGAGCTGGAGGATGCCGAAGAGGGCATCAGCCTGACGGCGTCGCTGATCCGGCATCTGAGCCTGGAGGGCATACGCTGCGGGCTGGCCCTACCTCAGACGGCGGAACGGCCTGCCCTGCTTCTGCGGCCGGACGATCCGGCCGTAACGGCGGAGCGCTGCCTGTTCGCTCTGGCGGAATTTGACGCGGAGGGGGCCAGTGCCGGGGCCTTTGACCGGCGGGCGCTGGTGTCGGCGGCGCCGGAGGCCGGGCAGCTCTGGCTGCTGGGCCAGGAGTCCCGAAGCCTTCGCACCGGCGCTGCGGCTCAGGCACTGGAGCGCAGCGGGCTGCGCCTGCTGTGCAAAGTGCCGGGGCAGGGCGCGTTGTCCTTCGCCGACGTGATGGGGAAGGAGGCGGCCCAATGAGAGACGGCAACGGATTTTTTGCCGGGCTGAGCTGCGCTCTGTCCTCCCTGTGCGTGTATTGGGTGATCGCAGCGGTGCTGATCCTGGGCAGCCGGGGCTGGGATATCGGTCTGTTCTGGTTTCTGGCGGCGGCGGCGCTCAGCGCCGGATTCTTTGAGCTGTTTTTGAAAAAAGAGAGGCCCGTGCCCCTGCTGGCGGTCCTTACCGGCCTTCTGGGCGCTGTGTTTCTGGCCTTTTTTATCCTGTGGACCCAGGCAAAGCTGAGCTTTCTGCACATTCTGGTGATGGCGGTGGGCGCCGGCATGGCGGTGGGGATGCCCCTGTACGGCTGTCTGAAGCGTCCCAGCATCCACCAGATGCTGAGCTATCTGGATGTGACCATCCTCACCTTCGTTGTTCTGCTTTTGTGCGGGGAATACCTGGGCATCGGCCCGGAGACCAACGGTCTGTTCGTGCTGGTGCTTCTGATGGATGCCGCGGCGGCGGTGGGCCTGCGGATGCGGGACGGCGGCGATGGCCGCTCGGCCCGGAAGGCCACCCTGGTGGCTCTGGCCTGCGCCGGGCTGCTGGCTTTGGCGGTGCTGGCGCTGGTGAGTCTGTTTTCCCGCAGCGGCGGACTGACCGGAAGCATTCTGGGTGCCCTGTCCGCGGCCTTCCAGGCCCTTGGGAGTGCGCTGAACCGGATCTTTGCCTGGCTGGCGGCGCTGCTGTACCGGCCAAAGACGCAGGAAGCCCTGGAACTGCCGGAGGGAATGTCTGCCCTGACGGCCATTGAGGGAAAAGCGCAGCGGGAGCTGGTGATCCCTCCGGCGGTGGCGGCGGTGCTGCTGGCGCTGGTGGTGCTGGCGGTGATCTTTGCGGTGGTGCTGTTTTTCCGGAAGGTAAAGACCGCCGGCGGCAAAACGGCGGCGGTGACCGCGGCGGCCCCGGCGCGGGTCAGCCGGGTGTCCGGTGCGCTGCGGGAAAAATGGCAGGCATTTTTGAAAAAACTGCGTTTTGTCTGGGATGCTTTCCGCCGGCGCAACAGTCCGTCGGGGCTTCTGGTCTGGCTGGAACGGCAGGGGAAAAAAGCCCGGAAGGGACGGCGGCCGGAGGAGACCATGCGGCAATTTATTGCCCGAATGGCCCCCGATGGACGACTTTCCCCTCTTGCCGATGCGCTGGATATGGAGTATTATGGGGGAAAAGAAGCCGTTTTGAGCCCGGCCCAGTGCCGGAAGCTCCGGCAGCTTTACCGAAAGGCGAAAGGAGAATGACATGATAAAGACCGCGGTGCTTGTCAGCGGCGGGGGCACCAACCTGCAGGCAGTCATCGATGCCCATCTGTTCGGCGAGATCCCCAACTGTGAGCTGACGGCGGTGATCTCCTCCAATCCCGAAGCCTATGCCCTGATCCGGTCCAAAAGTGCCAACATCCCCAGCTATGTGGTGGACTGGACGCTGTTTCCCAACCCCACGAGCTTTAACACTGCCGTGCTGCAGAAGCTGCAGGATCTGGATATCCAGCTGGTGGTGCTGGCGGGCTACAACTGCCCCATCGGGCCGAACCTGCTCAAGGCCTATCAAAACCGCATCATCAACACCCACCCCAGTCTGCTGCCGGCCTTTGCCGCCTGCAACGGCGCCACGGCGGAGCCGTATGAGGCGGCCATCCGAAGCGGCGTGAAGCTTTCCGGCGCCTCGGCCTACTTTGTGTCGGACGGGCTGTGCGGGCCCATCATCCTGCAGCAGGCGGTGGAGGTCTGGGAAGGCGATACCGCCAAGACCCTTCAGCGGCGGATCATGGAAGAGGCGGAATGGAAGATCCTGCCCAAAGCGCTGGCCCTGTACTGCCAGGGGCGGCTGTATGTAGAAGACGGCGTGGTACACGTCGCAGAGGAGAATAAATAATGAACAAAGACTACACAACGGTTAAGATCCTTCTGATCACGGTGGCGGTGCTGCTGGTGATCGTGCTTGCGCTGGTCCTGGTGATCGCCTTCGGTGACCGCACGCCCAGCTATGAGACGGTGGGCATGGAATATGTCCCGGCGGCGGAGATCTATACAACGCCGGAACCCACCCCCACACCGGAACCCACCCCGGAGCCGGAGGCTACGCCGGAACCCACCCCGGAGCCTGCCCCGGATGAGGACGGCTTCTGGGCCTGCGAGGATACGGTCACGGTCAAGGCGGATCAGCTGAACGTCCGGTCCGGCCCCGGCACCGATTATTCCGCGCTGGGCTCTGTGACCCGCGGCACGGAACTGGAGCGCAGCGGCTACAGCGATGAGGGCTGGACCCGCATCGTGTATGAAGGCCAGACCGCTTATGTCTCCAGCGACTATGTGAGCGAAGCGGAGTAAGAATAATGAATCTTGCTTGAAAAGCCCGCTTGCGAGTTTTTTTGACAAGCTGAGAAAAGCTGCCGAAACCCGGCAGCTTTTTCTTTTTTGTTGTTTTTCTGTTATTGCTTTTGGGATAAAATCCATTTATATTATAGCTTAGCATATTGTGAATATTACGCGCCATAAATGCGAAAGGGACAACATTCCATGGATATTTTTGATTTTATCGTCCTGCTTGGCGGTCTGGCCTTCTTTCTGTTTGGCATGACCACCATGTCCACCGGCCTGGAGCGTCTGGCCGGCGGCAAGCTGGAATCTACCCTGCGGGCTATGACCTCCAACCCCTTCAAGGCCCTGCTGCTGGGCGCCGGCGTTACCATCGCTGTGCAGTCCTCCTCGGCGGTGACGGTGATGCTGGTGGGTCTTGTCAACTCCGGCATCATGCAGATCGGCCAGACCGTGGGCGTGATCATGGGCTCCAACATCGGCACCACGCTGACCGCCTGGCTGCTGTCTCTGGTGGGACTGGAGGGCGACGCCATCTGGATCCGGCTCCTCAAGCCGGAGAATTTCTCGCTGGTGTTTGCGCTGGTGGGTGCCTTTATGATGATGATGGCCAAAAAGGCCCGCACCAAGGACATCGGCAGCATTCTGGTGGGCTTTGCCGTGCTGATGTACGGCATGAAGCTCATGGGAGACTCGGTGGAGGGGCTGGCGGAAAGTCCGGTATTTGCCTCTTTGCTGGTGGCCTTCCAAAACCCCCTGCTGGGCGTTCTCACCGGTACGGTCGTTACCGGCATCATCCAGAGCTCGGCGGCTTCCGTGGGTATTCTGCAGGCGCTGGCGCTTACCGGGACCATCAGCTATGGCATGGCCATTCCCATCATCATGGGCCAGAACATCGGCACCTGCGTCACGGCGCTGATCTCCTGCATCGGTGTTAACCGCAATGCCAAGAAGGTGGCCATCATCCATGTGAGCTTCAACCTCATCGGCACGGTGGTCCTGCTGAGCCTGTATCTTCTGGCCAATGCGATCTTCCATCTCCCCATCAATGACCAGCCGGCTACGGCGCTGGGGATCGCCGTGGTCCACAGCATCTTTAACGTGGTCACCACCTTCATGCTGTTCCCCTTCAGCAAGCAGCTGGTGAAGATCGCCAACGGCCTGCTCAAGGACAAGCCGGAGCCGGTGGTTCAGGACGACATGATCCTGGACGAGCGTCTGCTGGCCACGCCGTCGGTGGCGCTGTCCGTGTGCGATGAGATGACGGACAAGATGGAAGCGGTCTCCCGGCGATGCCTGCTGGCGGCCATGAAGCTTATGGGCGGCTTTGACGAGGAAGTGGCCCGGAGCGTCCTGGAGGACGAGGATATCGTGGACCGCTACGAGGATAAGATCGGCAGCTTTCTGGTCAAGCTTTCCGCCAAGAGCCTGTCGGATCAGGACTCCCGCAAGGTTTCCAAGCTGCTGCATGCCATCGGCGACTTTGAGCGCATGAGCGACCATGCGGTGAACATCATGGAATCGGCCCGGGAGCTGCACGACAAGGGCATCCGCTTCTCCGAGGCGGCGCATCAGGAAGTGAAGGTGCTGTCTGAAGCGGTGAAGGAGATCCTGGAGCTCAGCGGCCGGGCATACAACTGCTGGGATGCCGAACTGGCGCTGCAGGTGGAGCCTCTGGAGGAACTGATCGACAATCTGGTGTCCCAGATCCGGGAAAACCACATCCAGCGCCTGCGGGAGGGCCGCTGCACCATCGAGCTGGGCTTCATCCTTTCGGATATCCTCACCAACTACGAGCGCGTCAGCGACCACTGCTCCAACCTGGCCGTCACCGTGGTGGGCCTGAGCCACGGCAATCTGGAATCCCACGAGAACCTTATCAGCATCAAGCACGACGAGGAGAGCTTCCAGGCCCTGTATCAGCGTTACAAGCAGAAGTACTACATTTAAATATACGAAAACCGGGACGGGAGATTTCTCCCGTCCCGGTTGATATTGTCAAAGAAGCAGGCATATCGCAGCGAAGCCCGGGCAGGGCGAGCCGCCCGGCGGGGCCGGGCGTAAATCCTTGGGGCCTTGGGCCTCA
>CAZSAX010000041.1:0-14973 GCA_964605075.1 uncultured Oscillospiraceae bacterium | reverse complement strand
TGCAGCCGCCCACGCGGTGGCAGATCAGACGGGTCATGAGCTGCTTCTTCAGCAGGTCTTCCCGGCTGTGGTGGATGTTGGTGGAGCGGTTGATCAGAGCGCCTTCCATGCCGGGGATGTTGGACTCGGCCACGCAGACATCTTCATAGCGGGGGTCATTGGCGGTGTCGTAGCACTGCTTCATGACGTAGGTGCCGCCCACGATCCAGTCGGCCAGATCCCGGCCTTCGCCTTCGATGCCGTTGGAGCGGTCCACCTTCTTGCCGTGCAGATACACGTTGGGCTTCATGGCCAGCAGACGGGCCTTGTACTGCTCGTAAGTGCCAATATACTTCTCAGGCATTTATGTATCCTCCAAAAATGATCGTTCTCAGTTGATGGTCATGCCGCCGTCCACGGGGATGAGAACACCGGTGATGTAGCCGGCCGCCTCCGAGCACAGGAAGGCGATGACGCTGGCGATCTCTTCGGGCTGGGCGTAGCGGCGCACGGAGATCATGCGGGTCACGGCCGCCACGTTCTTCTCATCGGCCATGACGTCCTTGGTCATGTCGGTGAGGACGTAGCCGGGGGCCACGGCGGTGCAGAGGATGCCATAACGGGCCAGCTCGTTGGCCATGATCTTGGTCAGATGAGCCACAGCGGCCTTGCAGGAGCCATAAACGGTGTCGCCGATGGGGGCCTTGATGCCGGCGGCGGACGCCAGGTTCACGATGCGGTAGGGGTTTTCGGCGCCTTCACGGCCCTGGTCACGCATCTGGCAGGCAGCCAGCTGGCTCATGAAGTACAGGCCCTTCAGGTCGGCGTCCACATACTTGTCGAAGTAATCCTCGTCCATGTCCACCATCTTCCGGGGCTGGCCGCCGAGACCGGCGTTGTTGACCAGGATGTCCACACGGCCGAACTTCTCCACGGTCTTCTTGATGAGGTTTTCACGGTCTTCCGCCTTGGTGACCTCGCAGGCCACACCCAGGGCCTCAATGCCCTCGGCGGCGAGAGCCTCTGCGGCCTTGTCGCAGGCGTCCTGCTTGCGGCCGGTGAGGACGACCTTGGCGCCCTGCTTGCCCATGAGGTAGGCGATGGCGTTGCCGATGCCGCGGGTGGAGCCGGTGATGATGGCCACCTTGCCCTGCAGCTCATAACTCGGAATCTGCATGATTGATCTTCCCTTTCGAAAACTTATTTTTATCTTTTATTCACACTATTTTTATCATAACAAATCCGCCGCAATTAAACAAGAACAAATTCGTTACGATTTCGGGCCAATGTTAGCCGGCTAAATCATATCATGGCCTGCGTTTTTTTGCAACTGTTGACGACAACATTTTTTCTTTAAATATTTGGAGAATATGCTATAATCATGCCTATGGACTACGAAAACGCTCTGAATTTTTACCTGGAAGCCGCCAAATTCAGCCACGGCCCCAGCCTGGAGATCATCCGGGGGCTCTGCGGTCGGCTTGGCGACCCCCAGAAAAAACTGAATTTTGTCCACATCGCCGGCACCAACGGCAAGGGAAGCTGCGCCGCCATGCTCTCGGCGGTATTTCGGGCGCAGGGACGCAGATGCGGCCTTTTCACCTCCCCCAACCTTGTGGATTTCGGCGAGCGCATCCAAATCGACGGAGTTTACATAACTCGCAAATCGATCACCGCCCTCACCCCCCGGGTGATGCAGGCCGCCGAGGGATTGCCCCAACCCTCCTTTTTTGAGCTGGTCACCGCGCTGGCTTTTCTGCACTTTGCCGAAGAGAAATGCGATATTGTGGTTTTGGAATGCGGTCTGGGCGGTTTGTATGACGCCACCAACATCATTCCCCCGCCCCTCTGCTCTGTCATCATGCCCATCGCCCTGGATCACAGCGCGGTGCTGGGCGGCAGCCTGAACACCATCGCCCGGGAAAAGGCCGGCATTCTCAAAGCCGGCGCCCCCGCCGTGCTGGCACCCCAGGAGCCGGAAGCCGCTGCCGTATTGCTGCAGCGCTGCAAGAATTTGGATATCCAGCCCCATTTGGTTGACATAAAATCAATCACTCCCCTGTCCAATAATCTGAACGGTCAGCAATTCCACTATAAAGACCTGCGGAATGTCCACCTTCCCCTGTTGGGGGCGCACCAGCAATCCAACGCCGCCGCCGTCATTGAGTGCGCCCGGCTTCTGGGCGTGGAGGACGAAATCATCCGCCGGGGTCTGGCCCGGAGCGTCTGGCCCTGCCGCTTTGAGCTGATAAAAAAAGACCCGCCCTTTATCCTGGACGCGGCCCACAATCCCCACGGGGCGCTGGCCCTGGCCGAAGGGCTGCGCCACTGCTTCCCCGGAGAGAAATTCTGCTTCATTCTGGGCGTTCTGCAGGACAAGGACTGGCAGGAGCTTCTGCCCATCGTTACTCCCCTGGCCGCCGAGTTCCTCTGCATCACGCCGGACAACCCCCGGGCGCTGCCCGCCGCAGCGCTGGCCGAACACATCAGAGCCGTCCCCGCCCGGACCTGCGAAAGCCTGGAGCAAGCCCGGGACCTTGCACTGGCCTCCGGCCTTCCCTGCTGTGCCTTCGGCTCGCTGTATTACATCGGCTATCTGCGCCGTCTTTTGGCCCCCTGAACCCAAACACAACACAAATCTCTGCCCTTCCGGCAGACCAGACCAACCAACGAGGTGAATTATGCATCTGACCGAACTATCCACCCCCGCCTTTCTGGAGGCACTGGCTTCCAAAGCTGCCGTACCCGGCGGCGGCGGCGCGGCAGCCCTGGTGGCCGCCGCCGCCGCTGCGCTGGACGGCATGGTGGGTGAGCTGACCCTGGGCAAAGCCAAATATGCCGCCGTCCAGGAGGACATCGCCCGCCTTACCGCCGAAGCCGCCGGGCTTCGCCAGGAGCTCATCCGCCTGATCGACGAGGACGCCAAAGCCTTTGAGCCCCTCAGCCGGGCCTACGGCATCCCCAGGGACGATCCCCGCCGCCCGGAGGTCATGGAAGCGGCCCTGAAAGCCGCCGTTCAGCCCCCCATGGAGCTTCTGCGCGCCTGCTGCCGGGGCATCGAACTGAGCCGGGAGATGGCCGAAAAAGGCAGCGTTCTGGCGGTATCCGACGCGGGCTGCGCCGCCGTTTTCTTCTGGGCAGGGATGTATGCCGCTGCGCTGAATGTGCGCATCAACACCAAGAGCATGACCGACCGCCCTTATGCCGAAGCGCTGAACGTCGAGGCGGAGCGGCTTATGAACGAGTATTGGCCCGTCGCGGAGGCGACGTATGAAAACGTATATGGGAGGCTTGCATGAGCGCAGAGATTTTGAAAGGAGCGCCGGTGGCCGCTGCCCTGGCGGAACGAAGCGCCGCAGACGCCGCGGCATTGACCGAAAAGGGGATCACCCCCACCCTGGCCATCGTGCGCATCGGCCAGCGGGATGACGACATTTCCTACGAGCGGGGCGCCATGAAGCGCTGTGCTGCCGCCGGCGTAGAGGTGCGGAACATTTCTCTGCCCGAAACCGTAACGCAGGAAGAGCTGCTGGACAAGCTGGAGGATCTGAACCAGAACGACAGTGTTCACGGCGTTCTCCTGCTCCGCCCCCTGCCCCGGCACCTGGATGAAGAGGCCGCCCGCCGGGCACTGTCCCCCGAAAAGGACGTGGACGGCATCACCGACGGCTCTCTCGCCGGCGTCTTCAGCGGCAGCGCCCGGGGCTTCGCCCCCTGCACCGCACAGGCCGTGATGGAGACCCTTCAGTATTACAACATCCCCATCGCCGGCAAAAAAGCGGTGGTGATGGGCCGTTCTCTGGTGGTGGGCCGCCCGGCGGCCATGCTGCTGATGCAGAAAAACGCCACCGTGACCCTCTGCCACAGCCGCAGCGAAAACGTGCCCGAGATCACCCGCTCCGCGGACATCCTCGTAGTGGCCGCAGGAAAAATGGGCGCCGTGGGCGCGGCCTATCTGCGGGCCGGGCAGGTGGTCATCGATGTGGGCATCCATTTCAACGAAGCCACCCAGAAGCTCTGCGGCGATGTGAATTTCGCCGAGGCCGAGCCTCTGGTCGCCGCCGTGACCCCCGTGCCGGGCGGTCTGGGCGCGGTAACGACTGCCGTTCTCGTCAATCATGTGGTGGAAGCCGCCAAACGGAGCATTGACTGAGCGGCGCTGCAGCCGCTTTGCCGCAACAAACAAAAAACTCCCGGAGCCAAAGCTCCGGGAGTTTACAGCTTGTCAAAAAAGCCCGTTGGCGGGCTTTTTTCAAGCTTTATTTGATCTGCTCGGCCGAAGTGAATCCGGCCGGCATAATCCTTGGGGCCCAAGGCCCCAAGGATTTACGCCCGGCCCCGCCGGGCGGCTCGCCCTGCCCGGGCTTCGCTGCGATGCGCCTGCTGCTTTGACAGACTTAAAACTCCCGGAGCCAAAGCTCCGGGAGTTTTCTTCTTCCTTTAGAACATAGGGCCGCCGAAAGTCATGCCGCCCATGGCACCGGAAGCGCCCATTTCGGCACTGGCAGCCGCCGTCTCCGCCTCCCCAAGGACCACAGAGGCCGTTTCGCTGCCCACCACGAGCTGGCAGCTCTCCCCGGCGATCAGGGCGTTGCAGGCCACATAAACAGCGCTGTAGCTGCCCTCGGGCGTATAGGTAAAGAATACCTCTCCGTCCTCATTGCGGAGCTCAACGGCCGTTCCGGCCGCCGCCGGGCTTGCCAGGCGGTGCAGAATGCTGCTGTAAGACGTTTCGTCCTGCACCGGCGCATCGCTGTTCAGGGTGCCGCAGATCAGGAGCGTGCCGCCCTGCAGCGTGCTGCCCAGACCGGCTTCCACCGCGTCATCCTCCGTGCTGAGGCCCTGGATAAATACCGCGCCCTCCTGCACCAGGAAGCTGCCGTCGGTCTTGACGCCCTGCTCCGCCGTCACATTCAGAGCGCCGCCGGAAATAACGATGGCACAGTCCTCCGCCGTCCGTTCCGTCTCCAGCACGTCCAGCGTGGCCGCCAGGCCGTTGTTTTCCGCCGTCACCCGGACGCTGCCGCCGGACAGGGCAATACGCAGGGCCTCCAGGCCCTCATAGCTCTCCGCCACCGTCAGCTCGCCGCCCCGAATGTCGATGAGACTGCCGGCGCTGATGCCGTCATCGCCGCTGGCAACGGTCACACTGCCGGCTTCCATCACAAGCTGCTGCTCCGCATGCAGACCGTCATCCGCCGTGTCCAGCGTGATCTGACCGCCCAGCAGGAACAGCCGATCCGCCTTCAGACCCTTGGCGCTGATATCCGCGACCACGATGTCGCTGTAGCACTGCCAGCCGCCCGCGGCCGTCACGGCAATGCTGCCGCCGGAGACCGTGAGATCGGTCAGGGCTGCCAGACCGTCCCCGCCGCACTGGATGGTCACCGTGCCGTCCAGGACCTCCACAGGCCCCTTGGTGGACTGCAGGCCGTCTCCCTGGGCATAAACCGTCAGTGCGCCGCCCTCCACCGTAAGGCTTTCGGTACCCTTGGCGCCGTCGTTGACTGCGCAGAGGATCAGACTGCCGCCGCTGAACACCAGATCGTCCTTGCCGTGGATGGCATCCCGGAAATACCCGGTCACGGTCAGCGTACCGCTGCCTTCCACCCGCAGATTATCCCGGCTGAAAATGGCGGCGTCGGGCTGATCCGGATCCTCCGTACCGTCGGAGGCATAAACAAGCGCATAGGAGCTTCCGTCCGAGACATAGCTCTGGCTGCCCTCCGGCAGCACAAGCACCGTTTCCTGCGCCTGCTTGACAAAGATGGCCGGGCCTGTGTAGCAATGGATCTGGGCGCTGTTCAGCACCAGATAAACCGTGCCGTCGTGGTCACAGTCCACAAGGATCTGGCCGTCATGAAGCCCGCCGGAGAGGACATAGGTGCCGGGATAGCGGATGGTCACCGTGGAGCCCACCACCGCCACACCCTGCCCCAGGGCGCTGATCGTGTCGCCGTCCATGACAATGCTGACAGCATGGGCCTCATCCAGTTCATTGGCCCATTCCACGGCGATGTTTTCCTCCGCGGCCGTCGTTTCCTCTTCGGGCATCAGCCGCTCCTTGAGCAGGGACAGCCCGAACAACAGCGCCAGCACCAGCGCAAAGCAGCAAATCACAAACAATGTCTTTTTCATACGGACATTCTATCTCCTCTAACCCGGCAATTGTTTACGCCGGTGTAAATTTTGCCTTTTGGGTAAAGCTATGCTAAAATAAATATCGGGATAAATACTATACCTTGATTTTCACAAAAAAGGAAGTGCTTTGGCAATGAAAATCACATTTTTGGGCGCCACGCACGAGGTCACCGGCAGCTGCACGCTCCTGGAAGTGGGCGGAAAGCTGGGTCTGGTGGACTGCGGCATGGAGCAGGGCCGGGACCTTTTCGTCAATCAGCCCATTCCGGCCAACGCCGCCGATCTGGATTTCGTTCTGCTCACCCACGCCCACATCGACCACGCCGGCAATCTTCCCCTTTTGTATAAAAACGGCTTTTCCGGCGCCGTATATGCCACCGAGGCCAGCTGCAATCTCTGCCGCATCATGCTGCGGGACAGCGCCCACATCCAGGAATCCGAAGCTGCCTACCAGACCCGCAAGGCACAGCGCCGGGGCCAGGGCGCAGTGGAGCCGCTGTATACCCTGCAGGACGCGGAGGGTCTTCTGGCTCTGCTGCGCCCCTGCGCCTACGGCGAGACGCTCACCATTACCGAAGGCGTTCGCGTCCGCTTCACAGATGCCGGCCACCTTCTGGGCAGCGCCTGCATCGAGCTGTGGCTCTCCGAAGCCGGCATCACCAAAAAACTTGTGTTTTCCGGAGATATCGGCAACCTCCACCAGCCCATTCTCCGGGACCCCTGTCTGGTGACCGAGGCGGACTATGCGGTGGTGGAATCCACCTACGGCGACCGCCTGCACAGCGAAGGACAGCCGGACTATGTGGGCACCCTGGCTGCCTACATCCAGAAAACCCTGGACCGGGGCGGCAATGTGCTCATCCCCGCCTTTGCCGTGGGGCGCACCCAGCAGATGCTCTATTTCATCCGGGAGATCAAAAAACGCGGCCTTGTCAAGGGTCACGATGGTTTCCCCGTCTATGTGGACAGTCCGCTGGCTGAAGCCGCTACCGCCGTGTTCCTCCAGGCCGATACGCAGTTTCTGGACGAGGAGGCCGCCGCCCTGGTGGCCGCCGGGGAAAATCCCCTGTGGTTTGACGGGCTGACGCCTTCGGTGTCCGTGGAGGAATCCAAGGCCATCAATCTGGACAAAACACCCAAGATCATCCTTGCCGCCAGCGGCATGTGCGACGCCGGCCGCATCCGCCACCACCTCAAGCATAACCTCTGGCGCCCGGAATCCACCGTTCTTTTTGTGGGCTATCAGGCCGAAGGCAGTCTGGGCCGCCGCCTCATTGAAGGCGAGGCGGAGGTCACTCTTTTCGGCGAAAAGGTGGCCAACCGGGCCGAGATCGGCGTTCTTCCCGGCATCAGCGGCCACGCCGACAAAGAGGGCCTTCTGCGCTGGATGCGCGGCTTTGAAAAAAAGCCGGACCTGGTCTTTGTCAATCACGGCGAAAATCAGGTCACGGACCGCTTTGCCGAAACCCTGAAGGAAGAACTGGGCCTGGAGGCCATGGCGCCTTACAGCGGCACCGAATTCGACCTTCTTTCCGGCCAGCTCGTCCACCATCCCGAAGGCATCCCCATCGTAAAAGTCTCTGCCCCGGGCATGGCCCGATCCGAAGGAAGCCGCCGGGCCTACGACGACGCCAAGCTGGCCGCCCAGCAGCTTCTTTCCTTTGTCGCCGGCTGCAAGGGCCGAACCAACAAGGAACTGCAGGAAATGGCCCAAAAGATCCGGGCACTTTTGGCCCAATATCGTTGAACTGACTTAAATTAACTTTAAATCTTCCTGCATTTTCAAATCGTTAACAACTTGTTCATATTTTACACAAAGCAAAATGATAAATTAACGTGGCTATGCTGAATGACAAGACCTTAAAAATGCGCCATGAGCTGAAATATCCGCTGGGCCGGGGCGAATACGCCGCCATCCAGCAGCGCTGCCGGGCCATCATGATCCCGGATCCTCATGCCGACGAAAACGGGCAGTATTACATTGAAAGCCTGTATTTCGACGATCTGGAGGACAGCGCTCTGCTGGCCAACTACAGCGGTCTTTCCAAACGGAAAAAATTCCGCATCCGGCGCTATAACGGCAACAACACCACCCTTCATCTGGAAAAAAAGATCAAGGACGGCGGCCTTGGCACCAAGCTTTCCTGCCCCATGACCGAGGAGGAGATGCAAAAGATCCTCCGCGGAGAACTGGCCTGGATGAAAAACTGCGGCCGGCCTTTGATGGAGGAGCTTTATGTCCGCATGACCCTTGAGCGTCTGCGGCCCAAAGTCCTGGTGGCTTACCGCCGGGAACCATACATTTATAAGCCCGGCAATGTCCGCGTCACCTTCGACTATGACATCCGCAGCGGCATCTGCTCCACCGCCTTTCTGGACGATGTGGTCCTGGTGCCCACCAACCCCGGCCTTGTGCTGATGGAAGTAAAGTTCGATGAATTCCTTCCCGATATCATCCGGGACATCATCCAGGAACCCACCACCCGCGTAAGCGCCTTTTCCAAATACGCCACCTGCCGGCAATACGATTTTTGAGGAGACTTATCATGACTGACGCTACTACCACCACTTTTCAGGACATTTTCAAGTCCAGCTTTCTGCAGAACATGCCCCAGCTCACCTTTGTGGATGTTCTTCTGGCCATGGCTTTTGCCTGTGTTCTGGGCGCTTTCATCTACTTCGTCTATAAGCAGACCTTCCAGGGCGTAATGTTTTCCTCCGGCTTCGGCATCACCCTCGTGGGCCTGACCATGGTGACGACCCTCGTCATCCTCACCGTCACCTCCAACGTCATGCTGTCTCTGGGCATGGTGGGCGCACTGTCCATCGTCCGTTTCCGCGCCGCCATCAAGGAGCCCTTTGAGATCGTGTTCCTGTTCTGGTCTCTGGCCGTGGGCATTGTCATCGGCGCCGGCATGTTCATGGTTGCCATCGTGGGCAGCCTCTTCATCGCGGTGATCCTTATCGTCTTTGCCCGGCGGAAGATCGGCGTGCATCCCTACATTCTGGTCATCGACTGCAGCGCCGAGGCGGAAAGCAAGGTCATGAAACAGCTCCACGACAGCGTGGGCCGGGTGACCGTGAAGGCCAAGACCGTTTCCGCCGCCGGCATCGAGCTGAGCGTGGAAATCAAGCTGGACGGCGACGACAGCGCTTTTGTCACCGCTCTGAGCGCCATCGAAGGCGTCACCAGCGCCTCCCTCGTCACCTACAACGGCCAGTTCGCCGACTGATAAAACCTTGATACATCAAGAAAAAACACCGCCTCCCGGCGGTGTTTTGTGTTTATTCGGCGATCATTGTTATTCGGCAATCACAGATTCCGCCAGGAACAGGAATTCCGCCCCGTCCATGTCGTAAAGCTTATTCGTCATCCAGAATACCAGTCCGGCCTCTTCGTCATACCACATCAAAGCTTCCAGCGTGCCGTCCGCCCGAACCATTTTCCAGCCGTCCCAGCCCTGCACCGCCTGGGCCTCACAGGTGCAGCCATTCATGGAAGCCAGGCTCCGGAAATATTCCTCCGCCGCGGCATAGCCTGTGAGCTGCTCTGTGCCCAGGCTCAGAACGCCGTTTTGCTCCATGACCGGCTCCCCGGTATAACAGGCGAAGTTTTCCGCCGGCTCATAGCGCAGGAAAAGGTCAAAATCCGTCTTTGTGTCCAGATCTTCAGGGATCATCCAGGCCATTTCCACACGGCCGTTTATGCAATCCGAATCGATTCGGGTGCTCAGGAACCACTCTTTCAGGTCGGCAGGCAAAAAGTCCGGCCTGTATTTTCCAAGTGCCTCCAGCACCAGCTCATTCTGCTTCTCCGGGCTTTCCCAGGGCTGGATCCACTCGTTCACCTCTGCGCTCTGCAGATACTCTTCCGGCGCCGCCAACCAGGCATCCATGGCCCCGGAGATGTCCATAGACTCGTCATAGGGCTTGCTGAAGCGCTCTGAAAGCACTGCAAAATCAATGCTTTCCGCCAGTTTTTCCAGCGCTTCTCCATCCAGGGCAACAAGCTCCTGATACAGCCCGCCGGAATCACGGTCCATATCATCCCCCAAAGAGCCGCAGTACACGCTGAGGGTCAGCGTGGCGCCGGGAAGCTGGGCCAGCACCTGGGCCCGGTAATCCCCCAGAACAAGCACCAGTTCCTGGCCGCTTGCCGCCGTGAATGACCATTCTTCATAGTCGCCAAACCATTCGGAATCCGGATTCAGGCCGCCCACATTGGTAAACGTCCCCTCCGCCGTAACAAAGAGGCTGTAGCCCACATTCCGCTCCGAAAGCCAGCCCTCGGCCTTGAAGGTGCCGGTATTGTAGATATAACCGCTCACATTGCGGAAAGCCTCCGAAAGGAAGTCCTCCGTGCCAAGAATGGCGTAAAGATCCGCTTCCTCCTCATAGCCTTCCCACCGCTCCTGGAGCACAAGGCCGTATTCTTCCATGATTTCGTCCAGCTTTGCCGCCTGTTCCGCCAGATATGCGCCATAAAAATAGGCGTAGTGTTCCGGCGTTTCGTAGTAGCTGTCGTCACCGTAAGGCTCCCACCAGTTCGCATTGTCCAGATCCCACTGCTCCTTATAGGCCGTCCACGCCACATAGGCCTGGTTGGCCGGGCTGCCCGCCAGCCCCTGCAGGCTCACGGTGGGACGGGTGGTGGGAATGGCATCCACCTGCACATATTCCATATAGCTTTCCCCGCTGGCGTCCACCATAGGCATCATTTCATAGACATATTCCATGTCCGGCACATCCACCACCCGGTCCGCCAGCGTCCAATGATACACCGCCAGCGCCGCACTCATCAGCAGCACAGCCGCTGCCGCGGCGATCAAAAGCGTGCGCCCCAGGCGCCGCACCTTATGCTTCGGGGCGATCCCCAGTTTTTTCATAGTCCGTTCCCTGATCCTTTCCGCATCCTGCACCGGCCCGGCGGCCAGACGGATGCTGTCATCCTGATACAGATCCATCAGTTCAGAAATCCGCAGCTCCAAACAAAACGCCTCCTTTCTCAAATTCCCGCCGCAGTTTGTCCCGGCCCCGCTTCAGCCGCTGCCGCACCGCCTCCGGCCGCATGGCCATGGCCCCGGCGATCTGGGCACTGCTCTGATTGTAATAATAATGGCGCAGAAAGATCTCCCGGTCGGGCTCGCCCATGGCGTCCAGCGCTTTTTTAAGCGCCTCGGCCCGCTCCCGCTGCACCAGCTCTTCCTCCGGTCCCTCCCCGGACACCGTGAGGACATCCTCTTCCAGCGGCAGCTCCGTCCCCAGTTCCCGGAGCTTGTTGATGGCCTGACAGCGGGCAATGGCGCTCAGATAGGCCTTCAGCTTCCCCGATCGGGGCTTTTCGGCGTTTTTCCACAGGATCACAAACACATCGGAGGTCACCTCCTCCGCATCCTGCACGCTCATGCGCCCGCCCAGAATACTCCAGACCACCGCGCCCACATACCTCGTGTATCGTTCGATCAACCAGGCCAGACCCTCCGGGTCCCTCCTGCGCAGCAATGACAGGGCATGTTGTTCGGTCATACGCTGCCTCCTTTTTCCGTTTTGAGAGCTCTCGCCCATAGAATCACAAAAGGGCATCCGCCTGTGACAAAAAAATGGACGCCCGGCGGCGTCCATTTTTATAAAAGGCTGTCCATTCAGCTCCTTATCTGTTATAATCAAAAGTACACGGCGGCCTCAAATTTCCCGGCCCCGCGGCAATACAGAGAGGAATCATCGCAGTGCCATTCCAGCACCACTTCCTCTCCCGGCCGGGTCTCCGCCCGGAAATCCATGACCAACTTTTTCATCACATGATCTCTGTGGAAGCCGATGTCCGGCAGGTCGCAGACCCAGTCAAGATAGTGGGAGTTGTTCATGTGGCCGTTGAGGTCAGATTCGCTGTAGCTCACCCGGCGCAGGCTCTTTCGCTCCAGCTCCGGCAGCTTCAGTCCCCGCAGCCGCCCGTAGGGCTCGTCCGGCGGGCAGCTGGTGCCAAACACAATGGACGGGACCTTCCCCGTGAGCATGGAGCGCTCCTTCGCATCCGACAGCACCCACAGGGCGCAGCCTCTCACAATGGGATGGCCGGAAATATCCCGCACCTGGTACTGCCAGGGGTAGATGCCAAGCTTGGTTTTTTCCGCCCACACAAGCATTTCCACCGTTTCCTCGCACATGGGCATCCGCTCCACATCGCAGCCCAGCCGGGCCACTACCCAGTTCATCCCCCGCTCCTTCATAGTCCGGGGACCGGCGCCGTGGCGCTCGGTAAGGACCTCGCTGGCATCCTGAAACATCCATAAAAGGGCCGAGGGACGGAGCCGGCCGTTAATGTCGCAATTGCGCACGGTCATATTGATTTTTTCTCTGTGAATCATATCCATGCGCTCATTATAACACAAGTCAGGAGAAAAGGCTATGCAGTTGCTGTACTTCTTTCAAAGCATCCGAACCCCCATTCTGGACTTTCTGTTCGGCACCATCACCTACGCCGGCGACGAGATCGTTTTTCTGGCCGCCGCCATTATTCTTTATTGGTGCGTTGACAAAAAGGCCGGGTATCTGGTCATGAGCGCCGGCTTCTGCGGCACCATCCTGAACCAGTTTTTGAAGATTACATTCCGTATTCCCCGCCCCTGGGTGCTGGATCCCAACTTCAGCATTGTGGAAAGCGCCCGGGCCGCCGCCACGGGCTACTCCTTCCCCAGCGGTCACTCCACCAGCGTGACCACCTGCCTGGGCAGCATCGGCCTGTGGTTTAAAAACAAGGCCGTGAAGATCACCGCCTTTGTCATCATCTTTCTGGTGCTCATCAGCCGGATGTATCTGGGCGTCCACACCCCGCTGGATGTGATCGTCGGCTTCCTTCTCGGCGCCTTGTGTCTGGGCCTCCTCTACGTCCTGTTCAAAAAGCTCAAAAACTTCGACAACGCCTTTTACCATATCATCCTGGCCATGATGCTTCTGGCCATCCTTTATACGCTTTTCACCTGCCTGTTCCCCTTCCCGGCAAACGTGGACGCCGAAAATCTGGCCCATGCCCAGAAAAACGGCTGGACCATGATCGGCTGCACCTGCGGCATCTTTGTGGGATACTGGCTGGACCGGAAGTACATCCGCTTTGAGACCACTACCGCCCGCTGGTGGGCCCAGCTCCTCAAGGCCGGTATCGGCCTGGGGATCGCCGTAGCGCTGAAGAGTCTTTTGAAAGCGCCGCTGCTGGCCCTTTGCGGCGGAAGCAGCGCCGAAAGCGCCATCCGCTATTTTATCGTCGTTCTGTTCGCCGCCGCGCTTTGGCCCATGACCTTCCGGTTTTTCGCCCGTCTGGGCGCCCCGAAGCCCTCTGCCGAGGAGCGCTGATCGATACTTTCCCGAAAGCCGGAAGGAAAAACAAGCTGCACAAGGCTAAATTAGCTTGCTGAATCCCTCTTTTTATCCCAAAAATATGAAAAACGGAGGCCGGAGCCTCCGTTTTTCTTTTCACCGATAGAATGAATAGGGATTGTATTGGAAATATTGATAGTACCCGGGATCGGGTTCCAAGCTTCCCGGATTGCCGCTGATAAAATTCTGCACCGGCGCAGTCCCGCCAATAAGAAGCGCCAGGAAGCGGAAAATGATAACGATGAAAACGACCATAAAGACCATGCGGAAGGGGTTCATTCCCCGTCGCTGGCCCTGCTGGCTCTGCTGGTAGCGGGATTGCTGCTGCCGGTAGGCATTGGTATAAAAACCAAAGGGATCTTCGTAGGCATGTGCCGCGCCATAGCCCTGACCATAGCCCTGACTTTGATGACGGGGCTGGCTGTTGCTTCGGTTGCCGGACTGACGCATGGCTTTGATCTCATCGTAGGCCTGATTGATCTGACCCATGCGTTCCGCCGCCCGGGTGTTGCCGGGATTCAGATCCGGATGGTACTTTTTGGCCAGTTTTTTATAGGCCCGGGAGATTTCCTCGTCGGAAGCAGAGGAATTTACGCCCAGGATCCCATAAGGATCGGTCATTTTCAGCTTTTCCTTTCAAATCGGTGGCCGCACTGACGGCAGCTCAGCTGGATGCGGCCCTTCCCTTTGGGCACTCTCAGAAGGCTTTTGCAGGAGGGGCAGCGAAAAAATTTGTAATCTTTTCTCTGGCTCCAGCGATCCTTCCAGGAGCGGAACCAGCGCTTCACGGCGTTCTGCTTTTTTAAATACCAATTGTTTTCACTCCGCCGCTTCTCAAAGTTCTTGGAAAAGGCCCGAACATAGGAATAAATCAGCGCCAAAAGGCCGGCCAGCCAGAAAACCGAACTCACAACGCCGCCAAAAAACATTGACAGCACAAGGAAAACCAGCGCCGCGATCACCAGAAAGCGGGAAAACGGATCCATGCCGTATCGGCCATACATAAACCGCGCGACTCTATCTTTGAACTTCATTCTTATCACCTGCAGCAAAAAATATTATGTCAAGCACTTTAGCACAGAAACATTACCTGAATCTAAACAAATCATGAATCTTCTTTTACTATACTCTATCTCAATCTCTTTGTCAAAAAAACACCCTCACCGTCTGGTGAGGGTGTTCTTTCATGCAATTTTTATAGCGCGATCAGGCGCCGGTACCGTCCAGCATCTGGCCGTTGGACTCGTGATCCTGGATCTCATAGGCGCCGCCGGCCGCCACGAACTCATCGTAAGTCATAGCCGCTTCGCCAAACCACTGCGCGTTGAACAGCATTTCCACAGGGAAGGAAACATAGTCACCGACCTCGATCAGCGCAATGAATTCCTGCTCCGCGCCGCTGGCAAGAATGTCCTCGCAGCTCAGCACAAAGGCCGTCAGATAAGCCTGATAGGCCGCCTCACTGGTATCCCCCGCCGCCGG
>CAZSAX010000040.1:0-15523 GCA_964605075.1 uncultured Oscillospiraceae bacterium | reverse complement strand
TTTATGCGGTTTGCAGAACGCAGAAACAGGGTAGGTAATACAATATCCCTCGGAAGCGTCAAAACGCCGTTCTATCGTTCCACGGGCGCAGGAAAAACGGGCAAGAGGCTGTTGGACTTCCTACCCGTTTTCTGTTGCAACCTGTTTGTCAGTCGTCAAGTTGGTTTGTTCTAAATGCTTCCTTATCGGCTGTTGCCATTTCGGGACGGCTGCCGTTATAGTCACAGGTTCTTATAGATCTCCAGATAATCCTTCACGCCGGGGTTCCGGTTCAGCCGGTCCCACACGCAGATGAGACTCACCGCAAATTCCTCCTTCAGCCGCAGAAAGCGCAGAAGAGGGTTGACGCGGCCGAAATGGTTTTCCACCAGCAAGGCCACACCGCCGCCGGACTCCAGCCGGGCCAGCTGCTCGCCGGTGTTGCCCACTTCCAGAAGCTTCGGCCGAAAGCCCACAGCACCGCACACACTCTCCACCATGCGGCTCATGGTAGGAGAGGACTCCCTTGTCACGCTCACAAACACATCGTCTTTGAATTCCGTCAAAGACACTTCTTCCCGCTCCGCCAGGGGGTGGGACACGGGCACCGCCATGCAGCGGCGATACCGGGCGCTCTCCAGATACTGAAGCCGGGCGTCGCCATAGGCGGCGGAGCCGATCATCACGGCGATGTCGATGCTGTGCTCCGTGAGATGGCGGATGATCTCCTGGGCCCGGTAATGGGTAATGGTAAGCTTCACCTCGGGATACAGACGGCGAAAGGCCGCAATGGCCCGGGTGTCCTTTTCCGAGGCCAGTTCTGTTTTTACAAAGCCCAGGCGCAGCTCCCCCTGGGGTGCTTCGTTGGCCTTGCGGGCCTCCCGGACCGCCGCGGCCAGGCTGCGCTGGCTCTCCTTCATCCAGCGGTAGATGATCTCCCCGCCGGGGGTGAGGCTCAGGACATTGTTTCGCCGGATGAAAAGCAGCAGTTCCAGCTCTTCCTCCAAAGCCGCAATGTTCCGGCTCAACGCCGGCTGGGAGATATACAGTTTCTCCGAGGCCGCCGTGAAGTTCAGGCACTCCGCCGCTTCCAGGAAGCATTGCTGCTGGGTACTGGTCATTTTCATCCCTCCTTATGTTTCATCTTACCACAGCGGCCCTTGCCCCGCAACCAAAAGCGGACGGAGCCAAGCTCCGTCCGCTGTCTTCAGGCCGCTTTGCGGAGCCCTTTGGACGCCGGTACCGTTTCTTTTTTCGTTTTCCGGGCAAAGACCTTTTCCACGCCGCCTTCCAGCAGCAGCCAGCCGGCCACCCCCGCCGCCAGGCCCCAGCCGGAGCCGGCAAAGTACATCACCGCACCGGTCAGGCCCGCGGTACCCGCCGCCGCCCGGTCGCCCCGGATCTGCTCAAAGGCCATATAGGAGCAGGCGAAGCCCTGCACCGCCAGCGTCACCGCCAGCGCCACCGGAAGCACCGGCTCCAGCAGGCTCGTCACGGGAAGCAGCAGCACGCACACCGCTGCCGAGAGCTTGAACGAGCCCATGCCGCCGTAAATGGACTTCATGGCGTGGTGGCTGTCCTTGTAGTGTTCGCCCACCGACACCGTCACCGCCGCCCACAGGGGGCCGGCCAGCGCCGTAAAGGGACAGAACAGCGCCAGCAGAAGATTCCGCACGCCGGTAATGACATTGGTGCGGCCGGCATCAAACGCGATGGGGATCTCCGGGCGGCTGGCCTGGCAGTCATCCAGCACGCTCTTGGCCGTGACGACCTCCCCAAAGGCCACGATATACACCGCCACCGCCACCGGCAGGGCGCTGAGAAAATCCCCCAGTGTGGGCAGGCCGATGGAAAACACGCTGGCCGAACGGAACAGCCCGGCAAAATCCATTTTCGTAAAGCCCCAATGCAGTTCGGGCAGCGGCAGCTCGCCGGTGACAAAGCCCAGCACCATGGACACCACAATGCTCGAAAGCATACCGTATTTGCTGATCTCCCGCCACAGGCCGAAGCGGGCCTTCATATCCTTCGACACCACGGAAAACAGCACAAACAGCGCCACCACCGTGCCCGCGCCCACAGACACAGGATACTGCGCCAGATAACCGCCTTCTCCCAGCACCCGGGCAAAGGCCGCCACCGCCGCCCCCAGCAGAATGCCGGACTTCAGCGACGGCGGCACCAGGCTCACCAGCTTTCGGGCAAGCCCCGTGGCCCCCAGAACGATAAACAGCAGCGACACGATCAGCTGCAGGGCGATCAGCGCATGCACCGACGAAATGCCCACCTCATAGCCGCCCAGGTATACCAGCACCAGCGACAGCGCCGAAGCGATCCAGCCCGGCACCACCGGGTCCCCAAACAGCACATGCAGCAGTCCCAGCGCTTCCGCGATAAACACCGCCGCCATGGCCGCCTCGTAGCTCAGGCCCAGGGTCTCCTGCAGCACCGGAGCCGTGGAAAGCCCCACCGCGATCATCAGCACACCCTGCAGAAGCTCCGGAGCCTCCAGCCGGTAATGGATCCCCGGCAGCAGGATGCGGGCTTTTTTCTTTTCCATAAAAATACCTCCCCAAGAAAAAACGGCTGCGGGGAGTATGCGTATCGCACACTCTCTGCAGCCGGCTTCAGCCGGATGGGAACTGCCTTTGGGGCGCTCCTCCGGATAAACAGCAATGTATTATATGTTACTCTCCGTCCACCTGGGCACAGATCTCCTCATAGCGGGCAAAGATCATTTTGATCGCCGTGATGATGGCTTTTTTCATCTGGCCGAAATACAGGCGGTCAAATCGTTCCACCAGGCCCTCGGCCCCTTCATCCAGCCGATAGCCCACGATCAGGCGGGACACAAACTCACTGGCCAGGCTCGTCACAGTGGAGACCTCGCACTTGATCACGGTGCCGGATTCCATGTTCACCAGCACCGCCACCACCGCGGTGTGATATACCTCCTCGGAGGTGATGTGGGCGGGAAGCCGGGCATAGCCGGAAATAAGAACGGTGTCGCTTTTCTTGGCCATGGGAACTCTCCTTTTTTCAAAAAACAAAAAAACCGACGCAGACTCCCCCCAGGAGCCTTCGCCGGATCGCCTCCGGATCGCCGCACGCTTTTGGCGCCGGCTCCGCAGACACAGCATGGGCAATTATAGGGTTCCCGGTCCGTTTTGTCAACAATCGCGCATCTTTTTGTATACTCTTCCAAAAAAACCAGAGGAAAAAACCGGCATTTGAAGGATATTTTTTCTTGACAAATGCATGAAGCGGCGATATGATGAAAAAAATTCCGGAGAAAGGAGACGGGTCCATGCGCACAAACCTCGGAAACACCGGCATGATGATGGATATGATGCGCATGTTCGGCATGTGCATGATGATGCGTGCCAAAAAGCCCGACTCGCTCGCTTTCATATCCAACTGATATCGGAAGAAAAACCGACACCACAGGATCAGGAAACGAAGTGAGTTTCCTGATCCTTTTTTGTTTCCTCTCAATATATAAACAGGAGCGGTTCCAACATGATTGAAATCCGACATCTGGACAAAACCTATCCCGGCGGCGTGGTCGCGCTGCAGGACGTGAACCTGACCATCCGGGACGGCGAGATCTACGGCATCATCGGCCTGTCCGGCGCGGGCAAGAGCACCCTTGTCCGCTGCATCAACCTCCTTGAGCGCCCCACCGGCGGCGAGGTGATCGTGGACGGCAAGAGCCTGACCACCCTGTCCCGCAAGGAGCTCCTCAAGCTCCGCCAGAGCATCGGCATGATCTTCCAGAGCTTCAACCTGCTGGAGCAGCGCACCGTTTTGAAAAACGTGTGCTTCCCTCTGGAGATCGCCGGCACCGACAAGGCCAGGGCAAAAGAACGGGCCATGGAGCTGCTGGAGATCGTGGGCCTGTCCGACAAGGCCGCAGCCTACCCCTCTCAGCTCTCCGGCGGCCAGAAGCAGCGCGTAGCCATCGCCCGGGCGCTGGCCACGGAGCCCCGCTACATCCTCTGCGACGAAGCCACCAGCGCCCTGGACCCCAACACCACCCGCTCCATTCTGGATCTTCTCAAACAGATCAACCAGACCATGGGCGTCACCATCATCATCATTACCCACGAAATGAAGGTCATCGACCAGATCTGCGACCGGGTGGCCGTGATCGACCACAGCCACATCGCAGAAGAGGGCAAGGTGAGCGAAGTGTTCACCAACCCCCAGTCCGACATTGCCCGGGAACTGATCCTGCCCCAGGACCGCATCGCCCTGGACACCGCCGGGGGCCGGAAGCTGCGGCTGATCTTCAACGGCGAAGTCACCAGCGAACCTATCATCAGCCAGCTGGTGCTGGAATGTCAGGCCCCGGTGAACATCCTGTTCGCCGACACCAAGGTCTACGAGGGCCGCACCCACGGCCACATGATCCTGGAGCTTCCCACCGACGAGCGCCAGGCCGACAAGATCACCGCCTGGCTCAACAGCAAGCAGATCACCTGGCGAAAGGAGGACTAAGCCATGCTTTCGGAAATGTTTTATAAGCTCTGGGAGAACAATCTCATCCAGATCGGCATTTGGGAAACCGTCTACATGACCGTCCTGTCCACCGCCATCGCCTACCTGCTGGGTCTGCCGCTGGGCGTGATCCTGTGCGTCACCGACAAGGGCGGCATCCGCCCCATCGGCTGGCTGAACAAAATTCTTGGCTTCGTGGTGAACTTTTTCCGTTCCATCCCCTTCATCATTCTGATGGTGGCCATGCTCCCGGTGGCCAAGTTCATTGTTGGCACCAGCCTCGGCAACAAGGCCATGGTGGTCATGCTCATCATCGCCGCCGCGCCCTATGTGGCCCGGCTGGTGGAATCCTCGGTGAAGGAAGTGAACGCCGGCGTCATTGAAGCGGCCCAGGCCATGGGCGCGTCCAACTTCCAGATCATCCGGAAGGTGATGCTGCCGGAAGCCAAGCCCTCCCTGATCCTCAACGGCATCATCTCCATGGTGACCATCCTTGGCTACTCCGCCATGGCCAGCACCATCGGCGGCACCGGCCTTGGCCAGATCGCCATCATCTACGGTCACCAGCGCTCCAACGACGACATCACCTGGATCTGCGTGTTCCTCACCGTCATCATCGTGCAGATCATTCAGGAGGTGGGCGGCATCATCGTCCGCAAAACCGACAAGCGTGCTCACTGATCTCTCAGTTTCACGAATAAAAACGAAACAAATTTTAAATTTCTGAAAGGAGCAACACCCATGAAAAAGATCCTGTCTCTCATCCTCGCCCTTCTGATGGTTCTGGCTCTGTGCGCCTGCGGCGCCCAGGAAGAGGCCCCCGCGGAAGAGCCCGCCGCCGAAGTCGCCGAAGCCCCCGAGGCCGAAGCCGCTGAGGAAGCGGAAGCCGAAGCCGAACTGGAGACCATCGTGGTCGGCGCCAGCTCCACCCCCCACGCCGAGATCCTGGAGCAGGTGAAGGAAGCCCTGGCCGCGGAAGGCTATGCGCTGGAGATCGTTGTCTATGACGACTATGTCCTGCCCAACCAGGCCCTGGCCGACGGCGATCTGGACGCCAACTACTTCCAGCACACCCCCTACCTCAACAGCTACAACGCCTCCAACGGCACCGATCTGGTCTCTGCCGCTCTGATCCACTATGAGCCCTTCGGCATGTACGGCAACGGCGTGACCGATCTGGCAGAGCTGGCCGACGGCGCCACCATCCTCATCCCTGCCGATGACTCCAACGAGACCCGCGCCCTGCTCCTTCTGCAGCAGGAAGGTCTGATCACCCTGCCCGAGGACGCCAGCGCCGAAGTCGGCGTGACCACTCTGGACATCGTGGACGACGGCGGCTACGAGATCCTGGCCGTTCAGGCGGACACCGTTCCCTCCCAGCTGGCCAACAGCAATGAGGGCACCATCGCCGTCATCAACGGCAACTACGCCCTGCAGGCCGGCCTGAACGCCGCCGACGCTCTGGCCGTGGAAGACGCCTCCGGCGACGCCGCCCAGACCTACGCCAACATCATCGCCTGCCGCAACGGCGAAGAGACCTCCGAGAAGATCAGCGCCCTGGTCACCGCTCTGCAGACCGAGGCCGTCAAGACCTACATCGCCGACAGCTACAACGGCGCGGTTGTCGCCATCTTCTGATCGCCCCTCCGCAAAACCAGCCCTCCGGCCCCGGCCGGAGGGCTTTTTTGCCAGCCGGATCCGCTCGGCTCGGCCGAAATGAATACGGCTGGCATCACCGCGGGGGGCTTTACAGGACAATTCCTGCTTCTCTGCCCCCCGAACAGACCCCCGGTCCCGGACCGGGCTTTTCTTTTGGTGCAAAAAGGGAAAAGCCTTGTTGAAATGACCTGCCGGATATGATAGAATCGGCGAAGAAAAAGGCGACAGCCTTCGCGGTATTTTCAGGCGCCGCCTGTGATACCATACATGAGAATTACAACAAACGAAAGGGGAAAACCATGAAAAACAGCAAAAAGCTTCTGTCTGTACTGATGGCCCTTGTGATGCTGCTGGCCCTGAGTCTGCCCGCCATGGCCGCGGCCGAAGCCTCCGGCGAAGCCAAGGTCATCACCGGCGTCACCCTGCGGGAAGCCGACGCAAACTATGTGGACTCCGCCATCTGGAGCCAGTATGAGACCGTCACCTTCTCCGACGGCAGCAGCCACAGCATCAACGTGGAAGAGCAGACCTTCATTCTTGTGAAGGACGGCGTGGTCGTGGACCTGGCCGACGAGGCCAACTGGACCGCCGATGCGGAGCTCTACATCGTCAACAAGAACATGTCCGACACCGTGGCCATGTCCATGAACACCGCCAACTGGGGTCCCTTCTGGTTCACCGGCGTCATTGAACTCACGGACGGCGCGTATAACGAAGGCGCCTCCATCCCCGCCGCCCAGAAGGGCGTGACCGTGGACGGCACCAGCGTTTCCGGCGGCGAGATCAACATCGACGCCAGCTACATCTCCGCCATCTACGCCTACGGCGAAGAGGGCGACAGCTACACCGTCAGCGACATCGCCATCAACTCCTCCGGACTTGGCGGCAACGACTTCGGCACCAACGGCGCCTGGGGCGGCGTTGTCACCGTCGGCGGCAGCGCCGAGATGGCCATCGACAACGTCAGCATCTACACCGAGGGCGCTCTGCACGACGGCATCTGGGCCGGCGGCAGCTCCGTGGTGGACGTGACCAACTCCGTGGTCTTCGCCGTGGAAAACGCCCAGAAGTGGAACCACGAGCCCTACAGCTACGACAAGTTCATCATCACCACCGCGCCTCTGACCGAAGCCGAGATCGCGGAATACGGCATCTCCGGTGAATACTACACCGAAGACTACTCCGACATGTTCGGCTCCGGCACCCGCTACTACTACACCAACGAAAACTACACCAGCAACTACTCCGCGCCCATGCTGCAGTGCGTGCCGCTGGCCCTGGGCCTGTACGGCTCCATGCGCGCCACCTGCTGCTACGGCAACGCCACCCTGAGCTTTACCGACAGCCTGGTGGTCAGTGACATCTGGGCCGTCCTTTCCACCGACTCCGGCAAGGGCACCCTGAACGCCACCGACACCGTGGCCGCCGTCGGCGTGCAGACCGACAAGGCAAACGCCGACATCACCGCCACCGTCAGCGGCGAAGAGTACTATGTGGACATCTATGAAACCACCGACGGCACCGGCTACGTCACCTACTGCGACGGCTTTGACGACAACTTCTACGGCTGCCGCTTCTATGCCCCCGACTATCTGGCCATCCTCACCGGCGGCACCTTCGACTTCACCAGCTCCGAAAACGGCCGCGGCTACGGCTGGTCCGACCGCATCGGCTTCATGAGCCATGGCGCTGCCTACACCGCCGTTCTGAGCGAGTCCGACTTTGAAGTCTCCGACACCTTCTACAGCGTCATGTCCACCGGCGCCGTGGATATCACCCTGGACGACGTCACCATCGACCTCTTCGGCGACAATGCCTGGAGCGGCGTGCTGTTCCAGTTCATGGACACCGATGACACCGGCACCGACGCCAACGACATGGAGATGGACGTCATCGACCTGACCTACGAGGAATACCTGGCCAACGAGGCCGCCGCTTCCTCCAGCGAGCCCAGCCCCAAGACCGTCACCATCCGCAACTCCGCGCTGGCCGGCGACATCTACAACTCCACCGGCTCCTCCAACAACGCCTCCACCCTGGCGGCGTATGACGGCAGCACCAACTATCTGTCCACCTGGAACACCTCCATCGTGAACGTAACTCTGGACAACAGCACCCTGGACGGCGTCATCTCCACCAGCTATGCCCAGCACTGCGACGAAAACGGCGAAGCCATCGTGGGCCAGTTCTTCTTCAACAAGACCGGCGAGCCCATGGACGGCACCGCCGCCAACACCTACAACTACCTGGCCGCCCGCCGGGTCATCAACACCCCCGCCTACAACGGCATCGGCCAGATCAACGTCGTCCTTGAAAACGGCGCTGTCTGGAATGTCACCGGCGAGTGCATCATCAACAGCCTCACCGTGGGCGAGGGCTGCACCGTCAACGGCGTGGTCACCGAAAACGCCGACGGCACCCTCACCGTCTCCCCCGCCGAGCAGAGCGAAAACGCGGTCCTGTCCGTGTTCGACTTTGACGGCGAAGGCTTCGTGAAGCTGGATGAGCTTCTGGGAGCCCTGGGCCTGTAATTCCCGTTATAACAAGAAGGTCAGCAGCTTGCGCTGCTGACCTTCTTCATTGTCTTATCCCAGCCATTTTTCCAGGCACACCAGGCTCACGCCGGGGATGCCGTTAAACTCGCAGGGCATGATGGCCGCCTCCCGATAGCCCAGCCGGGCATAAAGGGCCCGGGCCCGCAAATTCCGCTGGTTGGTGTCGATGCGCAGGCAGGGACAGCCGTTATCCCGGGCATATTGTTCATAAAAGCTCACAAAGGCGGAGCCAAGGCCCTTTCCCTTGGCCGCCGGGTCCACCACCAGGGTGTGAAGCGCCATGACCTGCTCCTCCCCGGCTTCATACTGCCAGGGCACATCGGCATAAACGTCCACCTGCTCCCGGTTGATGCGCCCGCAGGCCAGGATGCCGGCCTCCCTTTCATCCACGAACATATCCCCCAGGGCCACCGCCTGCTCCGCCGTGGCCCGGACGGGGTAAACGTCCCGGAGCCAGCCGGTACTGCTGCGCCCCGCTTCCTCTTCGGCGTGGATGCGCTGGTAAATCGCGGCGATCGCGTCAATATCATCGGCAGTGGCTTTGCGGAACATGGCGTATCTCCTTTGCATTTTGCCCATCGTACCACAGGCCCCGCGCCCTTTCAACAAAAAAACGCACACCCCGAAGGGTGTGCGCCCCGCCGATGGCCCAAAAGGGCTCAGCTGTATATGACAATACTCATGCTCTCGCCGGCGGCGCTCACGCCCACCGTCTGTCCGGCACAGAGACTGCTTGTGCCGGCGGTATAAAGCACGCCTTCATAGCGGCAATACACCTGCACGCCTTCGTCCAGAAGAATGGCCCGGGTCTCATACCCGGGGATCAGCCCCTCCGGCTCCACACTGGCCAGCGCCAGCGCCGTTCCGCTGGGTTCCCCGGAAGCTTCGTAGAGGTACAGCTCCACGATGATGAACTCTTCCTCCGCCTGGGTCACAAGGCCCACCAGCTCAAAATCCGTCCGGTCGGAATTGGGGGTCACCCGCGCCGTTGCCGGAACCTCCGCCGCCGGCTCGGAACCGCAGCCAGCCAGCAGCAACAGCAAAATGCAAAGTATAAGAATCTTTCTCATGGCCGAAGCCCTCTCCCATTTTTACCATGAGATTATACGATGCCGCCCCAGCGAAAAACTGAAAAACTCTTGAACTTTTTATGAACAAATCGTGACCATTTTGCATCCGAACCCGGGATGTGCTATGATGGTAAAAAACCGCGGGAGGACTGCCCATGAAATGGCTCATTGCTTCGGACCTGCACGGTTCGTCCCTGTACTGCGAAAAACTGCTGGAGGCCTATGACCGGGAAAAGGCGGACCGGATGCTGCTTCTGGGCGACATTCTTTACCACGGTCCCCGGAACGAGCTGCCGGAGGAATACCAGACCAAAGACGTGGCGCAGATGCTCAACGAGCGCCGGGAGGACATCCTCTGCCTCCGGGGCAACTGCGACACCGAGGTGGATCAGATGGTGCTGGACTTCCCCATCGTGCCGGGCTTTGTGGTCATCCCGGCGGGAAGCCGCCTCATCTTTGCCACCCACGGCCACCGCTACAACGACGACTACCTCCCCGCCATGCACGAAGGCGACATCCTTCTTCACGGCCATACCCACATCCCCCGCTGTCAGGAGCGCTGGGGCACGCTGTTCTGGAACCCGGGCTCCGTATCCATCCCCAAGGGCGGCTCCGACCACGGCTACATGACCCTGGAAGAGAACCTGGCCCTGTGGAAGCGCCTGGACGGCACGGAATACATGCGCTGCGAGATATAAAACAGAAAAAATACCGCAAGGGCTGCGCCGGGAAGCGCAGACCTTGCGGTGTTTTTTTATGCTCTTTTATACTTCCTCCCGGTCTGCCGTTGACCGTCCGTCATACAGGCCGTCCCCGTCGACTGTCTCTGTACTCCATTTTATCCCCGATCCGATGCGCCATTCTTCTTCACTCAGGAAGCGGCTGCAGATATGCGCCATCTGCTCCGGCGTTTCCGGCTCCTCCCGCTGCAGCCATCCGAATATGATGTTGAAGATGGACCCGATCCACGACAGCACCCGGTAATAGGCTTCCGGTGAATTTTTATCGATCGCCTGCAGGTATTTTTCGTTTACGGTCATCTGAAATTCATCCACCATGCCCGCCATGCGGATGATCGCAAAAAGATCTTGAATGTCCTGCACTTTCTCAAACAGGACACGATAGCTGCTGACCATATTCCGGGAGACCAGTTCTGTGGACAGCGCCTGGACAATGGCCTCTGCCGCCCGGTCGAATACATTGGTCAGAATATCTTCCTTGGACGTATAGTTCCGATAATAAGCCGACCGGGAAACCCCGGCCTTGCGAATAATGTCGGTGATGGAAATTGCCGAAAAGTCATGATCCTTCATCAAAAGGATCAGCGCGGATTCAATGCACTCCCGGGTCAAGCGATTGGACGCTTCGTTGGACAGGCGGAGCGCATTCCGGCGCTTCATTTCTGTCTGATTTACCGTATCTGCCAAGACACATTCCCTCCTTATGTACAGGCCGCTGCGGGCTTCGTTGACAAACACTTGTCGCGGTGATACAGTTGTTTCACCCCCCGTTATTGTAACGGGCCGAAAATTATTTGTCAACCCAGGAAAGGATGGTATAGCAATGATTGGAAACTATCCGGTCACATGGATCCTCATGGAAGTGATGAGCGTTGTCCTGTTTGCCATGTGCATGAGACACGCACTCTGCAGTGACCGCCCCAAGCAAAAACTCTTTGAATTGTGCTGCTTTGTTTTGGCGGCAGCCCTGTTCGAGCACGTCGGTGTGCTGGGCGGCAATTACTGGTACTCACAGGAACGGTTTATGATGTTCGGCCTGCTCCCGCTGAGCATTCTGCTGATCGAATCGGTGATCATGTATTCTGCCATGACGCTGTTTGAGTACACCAATATGCCCAAGTGGAGCATTATTTTCTTCGTAGGTATTCTGTCCACCATTCAGGACATGACCATCGATCCGGTCTATGTGAATGATATGTATGTGTTCGACGGTCTGGCCCAGGGCCACTGGAACTGGAAGATCTATTATGACACCACATTCTTCGGCATTCCCTTCTTCAACTTCTCCAGCTGGTTCTATATGACCGGTATTTATGCAGGCATGATGCTGCTCGGCAGACACCTGTACGAAAAGAAGAAAAAAGAATGGATCGGCATCGCTTATCCTTTCATCTCCGCTGTGCTGCTGATCGTTGCGCTGGTTCCCATCGCAATTCTTCTGGTCAAACCCGTCTATTCCAGCAACAGCACCTTCAAATTCTGGTATGAGCTGATCGCGCTGATCGTCAACTTCGCCTGCGCCATCGTGCTGATCGCAAAGTATTGGAAGAAGATGTCCCCCGTAAACCTCAAAAAGGATGGGATCGTGATCTTTGCGATCCCGGCCGTCCTGCACCTGTACGATATCCTGGTGGGCTTCGGTCTGGGGATCAAGCAGAGCTACATTCCCGTCGTCATCTTTACTTTGATCCATATGGCATATCTGTTTGTCATCTACCGCAAATCCCGAAAAGCCCTTTCCGACGCGGCAATCTAAGCGGCAAGCGCCCTTCAGAAAACCGCGCCGCAGGGAGCCAGCCTCCCAAACAAACGAAAAAACAGCGTGTACCGCAAGCCCTGCGGTACACGCTGTTTTTATGATACGGATAAGGATCTTTCCGCCGGAGACGCTCCGGAACGGAAGTTCTTGTTATCTCTCCTGCAGGCCATAGGCCTTCGCCAGGGCCGCAAAGGCGGGCATGGCGTTCCGGATGGTCTCCTTAGCCACGCAATAGGCCACCCGCACATAGCCGGGGCAGCCGAAATCGTCGCTGGGCACCAGAAGAAGCTCAAACTCCCTGGCCTTTTCGCTGAAAGCCTTGGCATCGGGCTCCGGCGTCTTGACGAACAGATAGAAGGCACCGTCGGGCTTGACGCATTCATAGCCCAGACTTGTCAGCCCCCCATAGAGAAGGTCCCGGTTTTCCTGGTATTTGGAGATGTCCGCCGTGGCGCCCAGGCACTTTTCAATGACCCGCTGCATCAGACTGGGGGCGTTGATATAGCCCAGGGCCCGGGCCGCACCGGCCAGAGAGGCGTTGATGAGCGCCCGATCCGTCATCCGGTGGGAAACAGCAATATAGCCCATGCGCTCGCCGGGAATGGACAGGCTCTTGGAGAAGGAGTAGCAGACGATGGTGTCGTCATAAAAGTTCATCATGCAAGGCACTTCCACATCCCCGTACACCAGTTCCCGGTAGGGCTCGTCGCAGATGAGATAAATGCTCTGGCCGTTTTCCTCTGCCTTGCGCCGCAGGATCTCCGCCAGCCCCCGGATGCTCTCCGCAGACAGCACCACGCCGGAGGGATTGTTGGGCGAGTTGACAATGACCGCCTTGGTCTTGGGCGTCAGGGCCTTTTCAAAGGCTTCATAGTCGATCTGGAAATCGCCGGCCCGCGGCGGCACAGTGACCAGCCGTCCGTCCACCGCTTCCACAAACACCCGGTATTCCGGGAAAAAGGGCGCAAAGGCAATGACCTCTTCCCCCGGCAGGAGCAGGGCCTTCATGCAGGTGGCAAGACCGGACGCCGCACCGCAGGTGACATAGATGTCCCCGGGGGTCACGGCGGTGCCGTAGCGGCTGTTCAGATCCTCCGCAATGGCCTGGCGCAGGCTCATCATACCAGGCGCGGAGGTGTATCCATGGAGCTGGACACTGTCTTCCTTCAGCGCTTCCGCAATGGCCTCGTTCACGCAGTCCGGCGCCGGAATGCTGGGGTTGCCGATGCTGAAGTCAAAGACCTTGTCCTCGCCAATAACGGCCTTGCGGGCCGCGCCGTATTCAAAAAGCTCCCGGATGCAGCTTCGGCTCTGTCCCCAGGCCAGTGTTTTTTCAGGCAGCATGATGATTCCCTCTCTTTGTTTCCAGTATAGCAGTTATTGTAGCACCACCCGGAAATCTTGCCAAGAGGGAACTCAGCGTTCCCGGGTCTTTGCCTCTTTCAGAAGCCGAAGATCATAGCGGATGTACATCACAAAGGACATCAGAAGCACAGCAGCGCAAAGGGCGATCAGCCCATTCACCAGCGCCGTGGAGGGAGATTCCAGCAGGATCAGCAGGAAAACCACTCCATACAGCACCGCCGTGCACACCTTGCCGTACCAGCGGGCGCTGTTCACTTTGCCGGTGCGCTGCACCACCACCCAGCCCAGCACCGCCATGCTGATCTCCTTGATCACCAGCAGCGCCGCCACGGCCCACATCAGGGGATAGCGCAGGCTCAGGCACACCAGCAGCGCCGCCTGGGTAAGCTTATCCGCCGCCGGATCCAGGATCTTGCCCAGATCCGTGACCATGTTATAGCGCCGGGCAATGTGCCCGTCCAGCACATCCGTGAACCCGGAGAACACGATCACCACCAGGGCCGCCACATGATTGTCCAGCCCCAGATACAGCCACACAAACAGCGGGATCAGAAGCAGCCGCACATAGCTCAGCTGATTGGGCAAAGACCACAGTTCTTCTTTTTTGAATACTTTAATTTTTCCCATATCTCAGCACCTCACTTCGGATTCTTTCCGGGGGATGAACAGCATGTGCCGTCCCTTATCCAGTCCCATCGCCAACGAGATCACAAGCGCCCCCAGGCCTTCCAGGAGCATATCGCCCATAGTGTCCCGCAGACCGCTGTCCAGATAACCGGGCAGGCTCTGCCCGTTTACGACCACGCTTTGAATATTCTCAAGATGGCCCAGTACCCCGGTCTCTGCCCCCAGATCATAGGAATGAAGCGCCGTCACAACGGTATCTCTCTGCATATCCATGCGGAAGCAGACGTCCATGCCGAACTCAAAGAATTCCCACACCGCCGCCATACTCAGCGACAGGCAGAACGCAAACAGCGCCGCCATCCACCAATTGCCCTTGTCGGCACAGAAAACCATCCAGAGCTGCCAGCCGAACACCGCAAAGGCCACCCCGCCGCAGGCATGGAGCATCTTGTCCCACCAGGACGTCAGATAGTACAGCTTATACGCATGTCCCAGCATGGGCCCCAGCGCGTAAAGGATCATGAACACATAGAGTCCTGTGTTCATCCGGCAGTTCAGGATCCGCTCCGAGATCCCCGGCAGGCACAGCAGCAGCGGCGTGACCAGACAGATCAGAAACCGCTCCGTGTTGCCTCCGAACGCGAACACCACCAGCGACCCCAGCGCAAAGGCCTCCGCCAGCACAAACAGGATGCACCGCAGACGCATCTCCTTCGGGCTGGCGCCCCGCTGGGTCAAAAAGTTTTTATGAGCTTTCATACATCCTCCAGCTCAGGCGTTGAGGATCTTCATGAATTCCTCGCCAGTGATGGTTTCCTTCTCATACAGAAAGCAGGCCAGCTCGTTGAGCTTTTCCCGGTTTTCCAGGAGGATCTGGGCCGCCTTCTCGTGCTGCTTTTTCACCAGCGCCACCACTTTCCGGTCCACCAGAGCCTGGGTTTCCGCCGAACAGGCCAGCGAAGCATCGCCCCCCAGATACTGATTGGTCACCGTCTCCAGGGCCACCATATCGAACTCATCGCTCATGCCGAAGCGGCAGATCATGGCCCGGGCCAGCTTGGTGGCCTGCTCGATATCGTTGGAAGCGCCGGTGGTCACACTGCCGAAGATGACCTCCTCGGCGGCCCGGCCGCCGGTGAAGGTGGCGATCTTGTTTTCGATCTCTTCCCGGGTCATCAGGTAGTGGTCGTTCTCCTCCACCTGCATGGTATAGCCCAGGGCGCCGGAGGTGCGGGGCACAATGGTGATCTTCTGCACCGGGGCGGAGTT
>CAZSAX010000039.1:0-16003 GCA_964605075.1 uncultured Oscillospiraceae bacterium | reverse complement strand
CATCGAGCATCACATGGATCTGGTCATGAACATTTCCGATTACATTTACGTCATTGACTTCGGCAAGATGATCGCCCAGGGCCCGCCTGCCGAAGTGCAGAACAACCAGCGCGTGATCGACGCTTACTTGGGGGTGGCTGACGATGCTGACAATTGACAACCTGAAAGTACGCTACGGCGGCATCGAGGCCGTCAAGGACATCAGCCTCCGGGTGCCGGAGCGCCAGATCGTGACCCTCATTGGCGCCAACGGCGCCGGTAAGTCCACCATCCTTCGCACCATCGCCGGCCTTGTGAAGCCTGCCAACGGCCGCATCCGTTTGCAGGGCGAGGACCTTACGGCCCTGAGCCCGGACCGGATCGTTTCCAAGGGCATCACCCTGGTGCCGGAAGGCCGCCGGGTCTTCCCGGACCTCACGGTTCTGGAAAACCTGCGCATCGGCGCCTACCTTCGCAAGGACGACCTGGAAGACGACCTGCGCTGGGTCTATGACCTGTTCCCCCGTCTGAAGGAACGCTCCTGGCAGGCCGCAGGCACCCTCTCCGGCGGCGAGCAGCAGATGCTGGCCGTGGGCCGGGCTCTGATGAGCCGCCCCAAGATCATGATGCTGGACGAGCCCAGTCTGGGCCTCGCTCCGCTGGTGGTCCGCGGCATCTTCGATATCATCCAGGAGATCAACAAGCAGGGCGTGACCATCCTTCTGGTGGAACAAAACGCCAACATGGCCCTCCGCGTGGCCCACAGCGCCTATGTTCTGGAGACCGGCAACATCACCATGCAGGGTACCGGCGCCGAGCTTCTGGCCGACGAGCGCGTGAAGGAAGCCTACCTGGGCAAGAAATCCTGATTTTCCGCAACAAAAAGAGCTGACCGATGGTCAGCTCTTTTTCATGCTTGATTTGATCTGCTCGGCCGAAGTGAATTCGGCCGGCATAATCCTTGGGGCCCAAGGGCCCCCGGATTTACGCCCGGCCCCGCCGGGCGGCTCGCCCTGCCCGGGCTTCGCTGCGATATGCCTGCTTCTTTGACCATCTCAAAAAAGAGCTGACCGATGGTCAGCTCTTTTTCTATGCTTTTTTAGAATTTCCATTCATAATCCGGCAGCTTGTATTCGTATTCTCTGCTGCTTTTTTCCTCCGGGGCCGCTTCGGCCGCCGCCGATTTCTTCCCGGGCTGCGGTCCGGTAAGCTCATCCCGCAAAGCGATCAGCTCCCGGTCCTTCTGCATGCCGGCGCTCTTGGCCGCGCTGAGCTCCCGCTTGGTCTTTTCCAGCTGGCTCTTGGCCCGCAGATAGTTCCGGGCCACATTCTCCGCCCGCCGGCGGAAAAGCAGCAGGAACACCGCCTCGATCAGTGCCACCAGCACCAGAGAAAGGATAATTATAATGTAAACATAGTCCCGGGCATCCAGCACTTCCAAAAACGAAAACAGGCCCCGCCTGGTCTCCGCTTCGGGCAGGATCAGCGGCTCCGGTGTTGCCGCGGCTTCGGGCACAGGCTCCGCCGCCTCTTCCTCTGCCGGCTCCTCTTCCGGGGCATTCTCCGCCTCCAGCGCGGCCAGCGCCGCCGCTTCTGCCGCCCGTTTTTCCTCCGGGGATATGGCAAAGCTCTCCGGCATACAAACCAGGGCGTCCTCCCGGCTCTCGCAGCGGATGGTCACAAACACATAGCCCTCCGGGATGTCAAAGAGGTCCTCATCCTCCCCTTCCGCTTCCGGGCCGTCCGCCAACTCCAGCTGCCGCACAACAAAGGAACCGGCACCGCTGACCGAAAGCTCCATCCGGCCGCTGAGGTCGTTATAAACCACGTCACCATAGGGCGCAAAGCGGCTGGCCGCCTCGTACAGGGGCACATAGGCCACATTGGTGGTCAGATATTCATTTATCCAGTCGGTAATGTCCTGGGCCGCCAGCGCCGGCACAGACAGCACAGCGCACAGCACCAGCACAAGCAGCAGACAGGGGATTGTTCGTTTCATGGATACACCGTCCAAGCAATTCGTCCCTATACTATATCATGCCCGGGCCGCAAACACAAGTTTTCCCCGTATTTTTGCGAAAAATGGAAAAACGGGAGGGCCGAAGCCCTCCCGGATTTTCGGGGTATCAGCCCAGGTTTTCGGCGTACCACACATCGTAGTGATCCGCCTGGAACTGGGTGACAAACATTTCAATGGGGAACGCGTTCACATCATCGCCATAAGCCACGGTGTCAAGCTCGCCGATGGCCATGGTGCGGGCAGAATCGTCAAAGCCGGAGCCATCGCCCTCGCCGGTGTAATTGGTCATGTACTCCCGGAGATAGTCGATGTAGGCATAGAAGGCTTCCTCCTCACTCATGCCGGCCGCCGCAGGAGCCGCAGGCTCCGCCGAAGGCTCGCCGCTGGGCTCGCCGGAGGCGGCCGCCACGGGTTCCTCACCGGCGGGGCTGACGGTGTAGCTGCCGTCGGCGTTCTCGGTGACGGTGCCAATGATGGTGGAGGTCTCATCCACGCTCAGGCTGGCCAGGGTGCACGCTTCGGTGACCGTCCACACAGAGCCTTCCTGCAGCACGATGTTGGCGGAGCCAACCGCTTCCTCCCCGATCTCCCCGGAGGTGGCCAGACTGGGATCGGCATAGACCACGGTGCCGGTCCACTCGGAGTTGATGAGCGTGGCATTGACCGCGTTGGTGTTCTTGGGGCCAACGTAGAAGTCGCCCACCATCTCGCAGGTCTCCTGACTCTCGCCGGTGACATCCCAGTAGGTGGAGGAATTCTCGTTAACGAAGGTGACGTTCAGCTTGCCGCCGTTTTCGGCAGAAGCGATCAGGTTATCCGCAGGGGTGTAGATGGCCTTTTCCTCCTCGGTCAGACCGTTCCACCACTCGGACTCGGGGCCGTAGGCGGTGTAGTTGTCGTTGGTGAGCAGGCAGGAATCCACATTCACCACGGCGGGAGAGCCGTCGGAGTAGATGACCGCAAACTTATTGCCGCCGGAGTAGCCAGGGGTCTTGGAGCGGTCCAGATACCACCAGGTGATGCCGCCTTCGTTGTACTTGGGAGAGTTGGCGGGATCGATGAAAATGTTCATGCTGGAGCCATAGGAGCCGCCGTTGTTGACAATGTAGTCATACAGAGCCGCGTCGGCGCGGGTCAGGTAGTCCCCGTAGCTCTCTTCGGCGCTCTGGGGCTCGATGCCGGCTTCCTCGCCCACCAGAGCCAGGAACTCGTCGGGAGAGCCCACCACATAGGCAGCTTCCTGCTCTTCGGCATCATAGTAAGCCGAGATACGGCTGTTTTCCACCCACAGGCCGGCATCTTCCGTGTTGGTGTTGCCGGAGGCGCGGACCTTCAGGCCCATGCAGCCCTGCAGCTCGCAGTTAAAGGCGTAGCCGTAGCCCGCGGAGGCGGAGCAGAGGGCGGCGTCCAGGTTGGAGGTGCAGGTGGAGTTGAACACATAGACCCAGCTCTCGGAGTAGCCGATGGTGTACACACCGGCCGAGCGCAGACCGTAGCACTTGGTGACGACCTGGTTGGCCACGATGGTGCCGCCGCCCTTGTCGGTGGCAAGCGCGGTGCCGGCGTCCAGACCGGACACGATCACGGTCACATCATCGGCATGCTCGTTGAGGACCAGGCAGTTGTTGCCGTCCTCGTCCTGGCCCATGGCCGCCAGGCTGTAGTCGGGGATGGGGGCGGCTTCGGGGTCAACGATGTTGACGGAGCCGTCTTCATTGATAAGGTTGGTGCCTTCCACGTTCAGCAGGATCTGGCCGCCCTGGGAAACATAGGGGCCGTGGCCGCCGGAGGTGCAGGCAAAGATGTCGCCGCCCTGGATGGTGGCAAGGCCCCGTCCGGTGGCATAAATGGCATTGTTGGTGCCCAGGATCTGGGGCTGGTTCAGATGCAGGATCGCGGTGTCGTAGTGAATATCACTGGTGGGGATTTTTCCCTCGGTGCCGCCGTCAATGTGCACCTGAGAGCCCACGCCGTAGAAGTTGCCGGACTCGCTGGGGCCCCGGCCGCCGGTGTAGCAGAACACCTGCAGGTCGTTGATGGTGTATTCGCCCAGACCCTGGGTGAACACGGAGGCATGGTTGGTGTTGTCGGCAGAGTAGATCCGCTGGCCGTCCAGCACGCTGCCGCCGGCGCCATCCTCCGCCACTTCCTTATAGAGGTAGGTGCAGAACATGGCCACGGTGCCCTGGGCAGGGCCGCCGGTGAGGTTGGCATAGTAGTTGTGCAGGCGGATGATGTCGTAATCCTCGCCGTAAACCCAGCCTTTTTCCTCATACATATAATTGATGATCTCGGCCTTGGTGCTGAACTCGGTGTCCGTGGCCTGAGAGGAATAGACCTCCTCATACAGGCTGTCGCCATAGGTGTAGTACACGCCGGTGGAAACGCCCAGAGCGTGGACATAGTCGGTGACCTTGGTCTCGTGGGACTGAATGAGATACAGATCATCGGGAAGCTCCGTGCCTTCCGCCACCGCACCCTCGATCAGGTCGATGTAAGCATGGGTCGCACCGGTGCCGAAGCTGCGCTTTTCGCTCTCGCCTTCTCCCAGGGCCGCAAACTCGGCATAAACGGCTTCGGAATCCGCGCCGAAGGTGTAGACCAGGCTGTATTCCTGGGTCAGCTCGTCAAAGACGATCTCCTCGCCGTCCACCGTGATGGAGGCGATCTTGTGATCCTGTGCCGCGGTGAAGGTGATGGTGGTGCTCAGGCCCTGGGCCTCGGCAGGCACATAGTAGGTGCCGGCAGGGGTCACATAGCCATTGTCGCCGCCGGCGACCACGAACTTGGCCAGCCCTTCAATGTCCTGCAGCTCCTTGCCGTTGATCTCCGCAGCCGCCTCCGCCGCAGAGCCCGGCGCGCCGATCACATAGCCGGAGCAGCTCAGCCAGGGATCCACCGCCACATCCACGCTCTCGGGAATGACCCAGGCGATGGTGTCGTTGAAGTCATGGATGGCCGAAGAGCCGATGTAGCCCAGCTCTTCCGGGAACAGGACCCAGCTGCCGGGCAGCTTGTTGTTGGACATAACCGCGCCGCCGTTGCCAAGATTGTCCACGGTCTCGCTGCCGATCACACCGGGCAGCAGCACGACCATGTCGCTCTTGACGGTCTGGGGCGACTGAATGACGGTGATGACGCCGTCTTCCTGGGTATACATCCATCCGGCCACTTCCGCCGTGATGGAAGCGCCTTCGACCACGACCGACGCAGGCGCCGCGGTTTCGCCGGAAGCCGTGGCCGTCGGTTCACTGGACGCCGCCAGCGCCGAAACGCCCATGGCGAGCGTCAGGCACAAAGCAAGCGCAAGGATGAACAATTTTTTCAATGCCTTTTCCTCCTGTTTTTTATAGTTTGATAGACTAATTATAACAGTGTCGAATATTAAACAGGTTACACCCTCGCTAAAATATAGTTACAATGTTGTAACATCCCGAAACCGCCGGCAAAAAGTGGACTTTTGCCGGCGTGTATGCTATGCTGATAGCTGTAAAATTTTGCTCAAACGGAGGCCGCAATGATCCTTCTGATCCTTATATTCGCTCTGCTGTTTTCTCTTCTGACCCAGTGGTTTTTTCAGCTCACCAAACTCTGGTCCGGAGAAAAAAGCTTCGCCGCCTGGGCCCGGCCTGTCCTGAAGCGGACCGCGTGGCTTCTGGTGTGGGCCGCCGCACTTCTGGTGGGGACAAATTTCGACTTCTTTGCCCCCTTCCGTTTTTCCTGGCTGAAATTGCTGGTAGCCGCGGCCGGCATGGACCTGGCCTGCGCCCTTGAACTGCTCATTAAATTCCGGCGCAGCCGGAAACACAGGCCCCAGCGCTTTGCGCTGATGCTGGTGATGCTGCTTCTGATCAGTCTGGGCCTGGAATTTTTCCTGTTTAACGCCCGGAGCATTCAAAGCTATTACTATGAGCCCGTGGAGCTGATGGCCAGCGTTCAAAGCGCCGCCCACAACGGAAGCTATGACGAAAGCACCAACATCTATTCCTTCCTCTCCGACGATCCCGGCATTACCGTCACGCCCCGGCTGATGCTCACGCTCCGGGATATGGAGGTGGACATTCAGAACCTTTATCTGGACGTCCGGGCCGCGCTGGGGGACGAATACGCCGATTCTGTCACCGTCAGCCTGGCCATGGATGACGACGGCACGTCCCAGCTGTTCACCACCCCCTCCCGGGACATTTTCCCCTCGGTGGAACGCTCCAAGTACATTCCGATCCAGTCCGTGGGCGTCAGCCACAAGCTCACTGTCACCCTCACCGGTGATTTTGACCGGCTGCAGCTCCTGTCCATCACCGCCAACGCGCCCCAGCCGCTGCAGTTTTCCTTCGGCCGGGTGCTTGTCTGCCTGCTGATCGGCCTGTTCATTTATTACTGCCGCCCTTCCAGCGCGCTGTACGCCATCGCGCTGAAGCCCGGCGACCGCCGGCAAAACCTTATCGCCCTGGCGGTGGCCATAGCCCTCGCCATCGGTTTTGCCTCCCTTTCCCTCAACTTCCAGCGGGAGGACGACCCCACCGTCCTCAACTACCGCACCGTGCTCCAGCACCAGGAATATCAGAAGCTGGCCCGCCAGCTGGCAGAAGGCAAGACCTGGCTGCCGGATGAGCCGCCGGCCTATCTGTCCGAAATGGAGAACCCCTACGATCTTCCCCAACGGCAGCTTCTTGAGGCCACCACCGGCGAAGCCTTTGCCTGGGACACCGTGTTCTTCAACGGCCGCTACTATGTCTATTTCGGCGTGGCCCCCGTGATCCTCATGTACCTGCCCTACTACCTCCTCACCGGCGCGGACCTGTCCAATCTGACAGCCGCCGCCCTGATGGCTGTTCTGTTTGTGGCCGCATTGTTCGTGCTGGTGAAAAAAATGATGCTCCGCTATGCCGGCGGCGGCTCCTTCCTGAGCTGGCTGCTGCTCAGCACCATGATCTGCTTCGGTTCAGGCCTGATCATTCTGGTAAACTATCCCGGCATCTACACCGTCCCCATCCTCAGCGCCATGGCCTTTTCCGCCAGCGGCCTGGCTCTTTGGTACAGCGCTCTGGAGAAAGATGGCCTGAGCGCCTGGAAGCTGGCCCTGGGCTCGCTGTGCATGGCTTTGGTGGCCGGCTGCCGGCCCCAGATGCTGCTGTTCAGCTTCCTGGCCCTGCCCCTGTTCTGGGACGAGGTGTTCAAAAAGCGCAGCCTGCTGGCCCTGAAAAAGAAGCCGCTGATCCGCACGCTCTGCTTCGCGCTGCCTTATGTGGCGGTGGCCGCCGGCCTGATGTATTACAACTTCATCCGCTTCGGCTCTCCCTTCGATTTCGGCGCCAACTATAACCTCACCACCAACGACATGACCGTCCGCGGCTTCAATTGGGAGCGCTGCGGCACCGCCATCTTCAACTATCTCCTGCAGCTCCCCCTGTACAGCTCCGCCTATCCCTTCCTGGAAGCCTCCGGCTTCAACACCGGATACATGGGCGTGAACATCTTTGAACCCACCTACGGCGGCGTGTTTTTCGCCCAGCCCTTTGTGCTGCTGTCGCTGCTTCTGTACAGGAACCGGAAACCGCTTCGGCACAACCGGGGCTTTGCCGCGGGCATTCTTCTGTTCGTCTCCGGCATCATCGTAGCCATCACCGACGCCCAGATGGCCGGCATCCTCCACCGCTATTTTGCCGATTTCACCCTCATGTTCTATCTGGCAGCGCTGATCCTGTTCGCCGTTCTCTACCGGCAGGGCGACAGCAAGCAGAAAAAACTCCTCAACACCATTCTTTTCGCCTGCACTGTACTGGCCGTATACCGGGCCTTCTGCATCAGCTGCCTGTATCTGCCGGAAAGCTTCATCCGAAGCTGTGAGTTCTGGCTGTAAGTCCTGCAAATCGTAACCAACCGGAGGCCATCATGATCCTTCTTATTCTCCTTCTTTCTCTGGCGGCGGCACTGGGGGCCCAGGCCCTGTTTGTTCGCTGCGGCCTTGCCGTCCGCCCGGCAGCGCGCCGGGACTGGCTGAAGCCCTGGCTCCTGCGGACGCTGTTTCTGTGTCTGTGGCTCCTGCTTCTTCTGATGCTGACCCACTTTGACTTCTTCGCACCCTTTTCCTTCCGTCCGCTGAAGCTTCTGGTAGCCGCCGGCGGCCTGCTGCTGGCCTGCGTACTGGAACTTCTGCTGCGGCTGCATCGCCGCTGTGCCCGGAAGAGCCGGCGCACAGCCCTGCTTCTTCTGATCGCGCTGCTGTTCAGCCTTGGGCTGGAGTTTTTCCTGTTCAACGCCCGCAGCATCCAGAGCTTTTATTATGAGCCCGTGGATCTGCTGCCCTCCGTGCAGAACACCATCCACAACGGCAGCTACGACGAAGCCGGCGATGTTTATCTCTATGACTACATCCCGCCGGAGGACCCATCCTTCCAACCTGCACTCAGCCCCCGGCTGGTGCTGAACATCCGGGATGTGGAGGTAGACATCCAGAACCTTTACATCGATGTCCGGGCCGCATACAACGGCCAGGCGGTGGACGAGCTCACTGTCAGCCTGTCTTTGGATGACGACGGCACCTCCCAGATGTTCACCACCCCCTCCCGAAGCCTTTTCCGCTCTGTGCCCCGTTCCCGCTACATTCCCATGCAGTCCGTGGGCATCACCACCAAGCTGATGATCTCTCTCACCGCCGATGCCGGCGAGATCCAGGTGCTTTCCCTCATGGCCAACGTCCCCCAGCCGCTGGACTTCTCCCCGCTGCGGGTGCTTGTCTGCATGCTTCTGGCCCTGCTCCTCTATACCTGCCGGCCTTCCAGCCCGCTGTATACCATTGCAATGCTGAAGGGCAGCCGCCGACAGGCCCTGATCGCCCTGCTTCTGGTGGCCGCCCTGGCTCTGGGTTCTGCGGCGGTGATCATAAATTACCTGCCGGAGGGCGATCCCGCCCTTGCCTACAGCCGCTCCGCCCCGCTGCCAAATTCCGAATATCAGCGGCTGGCCCGCCAGCTGGCGGAGGGCAAGACCTGGCTGCCGGAAGATGCGCCCGCCTACCTGCTGGAGATGGAAAACCCGTACGACACTGTCCTTCGCCAGCAGCTGCAAGCATCCACCGGCGAATCCTACCTCTGGGATACGGCGTTTTATAACGGCCGCTACTACGTCTACTTCGGCGTGGTCCCGGTACTGCTGATGTATCTCCCCTATTATCTCATCACCGGTGCCGATCTTTCCAATTTCACCGTCATGGCAGTCCTGGCCACGCTATTCATTGCCGCACTGTTTATTCTTGTGCGAAAGCTTTACTTCCGCTTCGCCGGCGGTGGCTCCTTCCTGGGCTGGCTGCTGATGAGTTCCATGCTCTGCTTCGGCTGCGGGCTCATTGTTCTGTTGACCTATCCCACCATCTATACCGTCCCCATCCTCTGCGCTCTGACGCTGACCGTCTGCGGTCTGTCGCTTTGGCTGGGCGCGCTGGAAAAAGATACCCTGAGCACCTGGCGGCTGGCCCTGGGCTCGCTGTGCATGGCTTTGGTGGCCGGCTGCCGGCCCCAGATGCTGCTGTTCAGCTTCCTGGCCCTGCCCCTGTTCTGGGACGAGGTGTTCAAAAAGCGCAGCCTGCTGGCCCTGAAAAAGAAGCCGCTGATCCGCACGCTCTGCTTCGCGCTGCCTTATGTGGCGGTGGCCGCCGGCCTGATGTATTACAACTTCATCCGCTTCGGCTCTCCCTTCGATTTCGGCGCCAACTATAACCTCACCACCAACGACATGACCGTCCGCGGCTTCAACTTTGAGCGCTGCGGCAGCGCCGTGTTCAACTACCTCCTGCAGATGCCCTCCTACACCTCTGCCTATCCTTTCCTGCAGGAATCCGGCTTCAACACTGGCTATATGGGTGTGAACATCTACGAGCCCACCTACGGCGGCGTATTTTTCGCCCAGCCCTTTGTGCTGCTGTCGCTGCTGCTTTACCGGCGCCGCGGCCAGCTTCGGGAAAACCGGGCCTATCCCACCGCCATGCTTCTTTTCGTTTCCGGCATACTGGTGGCTCTGGTGGATGCCCAGATGGCCGGTATCCTCCATCGCTATTTTGCCGACTTTACCCTCATGTTCTATCTGGCAGCGCTGATCCTGTACTCCGTCTGGCACCGGGATGCGGACGAACCCGTCCGCCGACGGCTCAACGGACTGCTTTTTGGCTGCACCCTTTTGTCCGCTTTCCGCGCACTTTGCATCCTCTTCCTGTTTTCTTCGGAAAGCATCATCCGGAGCTTTGAGTTCTGGCTGTAAGAAAAACGAAAAAGGCGCCCCGCAGGATTCTCCTACGGGGCGCCTTTCTATTCGGTTTCAGAAGCGGTCATCCCGCATTTTTTCGTCCGCCTGGCGGCCGAAGTTCACCTGCTGTTCCCGGCCGGCAAGGATATTGGCAAAGCTCTTGCGCTGCCGGAAGATGACCACCAGCGCCATCAGCAGCGCCAGCAGCCCGCACAGGCCCTTCATGTTGTCCGAGCTCACAAAGGCCCAGCAGGAAAGGCAGCCGGAAAGACAGGCCACAAGGCCGGAAAGACTGCTGATGCGGGTAAAGGCCAGCACCACAAAATACAGCGCCAGCGCCACCAGGCCCGCCCGCCAGTCCGCCAGAGTCAGCACCGTAAGGCTCGCGGTCACGCCATGAGCGCCCCGGAAGCGATAGCGCCAGGGATAGCAGTCTCCCAGCACCACGCAGAAGCCGGCGAACAGGACGCCCACCGGGCCGTAATTGTCCCCGGGGATCTTCATAAGCAGAAGCCCCAGCAGCGTCGGGATCACGGTTTTGATGACATTGAGAAGCACCACCACCGCGCTCCAGCCCTGGCCATAGACCTGCACGAAGTTTTCAAAACTGGCGTTGCGCTTGCCCAGCCGGCGTATGTCCTCCTTAAAGATAAGGTTTGACACAAAGATAGGGCCGTTGATGCCGCCGAAGAAATAGGACACCAGGGCAATCACGATCAGCAGAAGGGGTATCATTCGTTTTCTCCTTTTTGCCGGATGGTCAGGGTGATGGGTGTCCCCTCCAGACCAAAGACCGCACGGATGCGGTTTTCAATGTACCTCTGATAGGAAAAATGGAACAGATCCTTGCGGTTGCAGAAGATGACGAAATGGGGCGGCTTGATGCCGGTCTGGGTCATATAGTAGATCTTCAGCCGGCGGCCCTTGTCCGTGGGGGGCTGCTGCCGGGCCTGGGCGTCCGCAAGGACGTTGTTGAGCATACCGGTGGTAATGCGCATGGACGCCTGCTCGTTGACGAAGTTCACCAGTTCAAAAATGCGCTGGGTACGCTGTCCGGTAAGACAGGAAATGAACAGGATGGGCGCATAGCTCATGAAGGAGAGATCCCGCATCACGTCCTTGCGCATATGATCCATCGTATGGGTGTCCTTTTCGATCAGGTCCCACTTGTTCACCACCACGATGCTGGCCTTGCCCGCTTCATGAGCCATGCCGGCGATCTTGGTGTCCTGCTCGGTCACGCCCTCCCGGGCGTCGATCATGATGATGCACACATCCGCCCGCTCAATGGCCAGCTGTGCCCGCATCACGGAAAACTTCTCCACCCGGTCGTCCACCCGGCTCTTGCGCCGGATGCCGGCGGTATCGATGAACAGATACTTGCCGTATTCGTTTTCCACCGGAGTATCCACCGCGTCCCGGGTGGTGCCGGGCATATCCGCCACAATGACGCGCTTTTCCCCGAAAATGAGGTTGATGAGGCTGGACTTGCCCACGTTGGGCTTGCCGATCACCGCCACCTTGATGCGCTCATCCTGAGCGTTTTCATCCTCTTCCGGAGGGAAGTGGGCCACACAGGCGTCCAGCAGGTCGCCGGTGCCGTGGCCGTGGACTGCGGACACCGCAATGGGGTCGCCCAGGCCCAGGTTGTAAAACTCATAGATGCCGGGGTCGTTGGGGCCGATGGAGTCCATTTTGTTCACCACCAGCACCACGGGCTTGCCGCTGCGCTGGAGCATGGAGGCCACGTCCATATCCGCCGAGGTCACGCCGGTGCCGATCTCGGTGACGAGAACGATCACATCCGCCGCATCGATGGCGATCAGGGCCTGCTCCCGCATGAACAGCAAAATCTCGCTGTCGGTGTTGGGCTCAATGCCGCCGGTATCCACAATATCAAATTTCCGTCCGCTCCACTCGCACTCGGCGTACAGCCGGTCCCGGGTGACACCGGGGGTGTCCTCCACGATGGACAGGCGCTTGCCGGCCAGTCGGTTGAACAGATGGCTTTTGCCCACATTGGGGCGGCCTACGATGGCCACCAGGGGTCTACTCATAAACAATCACCTTTTGATTTCATTATAAAACACGGCGCCGTCGTTGACAACGTCGGTCAGTGTCACATGCAAAGCTTTTTCCACGTCCGCCGGGGTCACGTCGTCCAAAAACACGTCCCCGCCGTGGCGCAGCATCACATGGGGAATGAGAAGCCGGCTTTTCAGCGGCTTGTCCTTCAGCTGGGCGATGAGATCGCCGCCGGTGATCAGGCCCGCCACATCGATGGTGTGACCGAAGAAGTCGTTTTCAATGGCGTACACCGGGGCCTCCGAGCCCACCAGGGCCAGCAGCTTGCGGATGTAAGGCGCCGCGGACACCCCCGTGGCGATGCAGAAGTCATCCCGGATGGCCGAGCCGTCCATGGCCCGACGGAATTCCTCCTCCATGGAGCGCATCAGGCCCACGCCGTTTTCGATCTGGGGATAGCCCTCGTAATAGTCCTCGTCGGGCAGTTCCCGCTCCGCCTTCAAAAACAGCTCGTCGGCACAGAAGAAGATGCGGCTGCCGTATCTCTCGATGCATTTGTCCCCAAAGGCCTCCACCTGGTCGATGGCGGCCGAGGCCGTTTCCTTGCTGAACGGTACCAGAGGCGTCAGCCCCTCCCGGTGCATGGTCAGGCCCACAGGCACAATGGAAACGCTGGGCACCTGGGGATACAGCTCCGCCAGCTCCTCCATGGTCCGCTGCAGGGCCGCCCCGTCATTCACGCCGGGACAGACCACCACCTGGCAGTTCATCTCGATGCCGCCGGCGGCCAGTTTTTTCATCAGCTCATAGCCCCCTGCCGCCCGGGGCGTTCCCAGCATTTTGGCCCGCAGCGCCGGCTCCGTGGCGTGCACGGACACGTTCACCGGGCTCACCCGCAGCTGCAGCACCCGCTCGATCTCCCGCTCGGAGAGATTGGTCAGGGTGATATAACTGCCCGTAAGGAAGCTGAGCCGCGCATCGTCGTCCTTGAAATACAAAGGCTTGCGCAGGCCCTTGGGCAGCTGGTCCACAAAGCAGAAGATGCATTTGTTGGCGCAGTGCCGGGGCTTGTCCATGAGGTAATCCTCAAATTCCAGGCCCAGGCTCTGCCCTTCGCCTTTGCGCACGGTGACCGTCCGCTCGCCCTTTGGGCCCCGCAGGGTCACCGAGAGCCTGCGGCCATAGGACCAGTATTCATAGTCCAGCACGTCCTGGATGGGGTGGCCATCGATGGAGACAAGCTCCTCGCCGATCTTCGCCTTCCAGCGCATGGGACTTTTCTTTTCGATTTTCATGATCTTGGATGCCATAGACCCATCCTCGCTTGTTGTGCCCCAAGGCACAGATTAGCAAAAAAGGGAGGCCGGAGCCCCCCTTATCTGCAAGCAAATTCTTACTTCTGGTCTTCGCCCTTGGCGATGACTTCACGACCGTTATACTGTCCGCATTCGGGGCAGGCACGGTGCGGCTTGTGGTACGCGCCGCAGCTGGGGCACTTCACCAGGCCGGGCAGCTTCAGCTTCCAGACGCTGGAGCGACGCTTGCTCTTTCTGGCATGGGATACTTTTCCTTTCGGGACTGCCATTGTTCACACCTCCGATATTGTTCTTAGTTCTCTGTATCGTCCAACAGCTGTCCCAGAACAGCCAGTCTTGGATCGATGGCCTCACGACAGTCGCAAGGCCCGTCGTTAAGGTTTTTACCGCATCCGGCGCAAAGCCCTCTGCAGTCCGGCCGGCAAAGGAAACGCTGGTCATTGTCCAGAATGAAGCAGGTCTCCAGAACCGTCGATACATCTATGCCGTCCCCCTCCAAAGGGAAGAGGGTATCGTCTTCTTCCTCCGGCGCGTCCGCCTGAAGCGTGACGCTGACGGGGATGCGCTTTTGCGCAGAGTACTCCGCCGTGCAGAGATCGCAGGACAGGAGCATGTCCGCAAAGATCTCGGCCTTCAGCTCCAGGATCCCCGCGGTGTTGCGGACCTCGCCCTTGGCGCTCACGGGAGCCTTGAACTCCACCAGCGCCGGAAAAGCCAGGAATTCCCGGTCCAGCTCACACTCAAAGGGCACCGATTTTCCCGGCACCTCGATTATTTCATGAAGATCCAGAAACATACAGGCACCTCACACAATCGCGCTAGAGTATTATAATTTATTGAGTTGCCGTTGTCAACTAGAAAAATCCGTGCTATGATGCGGAATATGAAAGAATTTACCGTTACAAGAAACGACGCCGACCAGCGGCTGGACCGCTTCTGCGCCAAGAATGTGCCCGGTCTGCCCTCGTCCCTGCTGCAAAAGTATTTCCGCCGCAAGGAGATCAAGGTCAACGGCCACTGGGCCAAGCCCGACCTGCGTCTGAAGGCCGGCGATCAGGTGCGCCTTTTTATCCCGGATGAATTTTTCCAAACCCAGAAAAAAAGCCAGCACAGCGGCCTGGCCGCCATGCAGACAAGGCTGGATATCGTCTATGAGGACGAAAACATCCTCCTCGTGAACAAAAAGCCCGGCGTTCTCTGCCACCCCGCCTCCGGCTGGGACCCTGCCACCCTGGTGGCCCACATCCAGGCCCACGCCTACCAAAAAGGCGAATGGGACCCCTCCGTGGAAAACAGCTTCGCCCCCGCCCTTTGCAACCGCATCGACCGGGGCACCGGCGGCATCGTCATCGCCGCCAAAAACGCGGAGGCGCTGCGCATCATGGACGAAAAGATCCGCACCCGGGAACTGGACAAACGCTATCTCTGCGTCTGTCTCGGCCGGCCGGCCCGGGAGCAGGGCGAGCTCCGGGGCTATATTTTCAAGGACGCTGTGAAAAATCAGGTCTATGTCCGCCGCCGGGAAGAGCCGGGGGCGAGCCTTGCCGTGACCCGCTATAAGGTCCTGGGACACAAAAACGGCCTGAGCCTGGTGGAATGTCAGCTCCTCACCGGCCGCACCCACCAGATCCGCGCCCAGATGGCCGACTTCGGCCACCCGCTCCTGGGTGACGGCAAATACGGCGACGAGCGGGTCAACCGCCGCTTCCACGAAAACCGGCAGCTCCTCTGGAGCTATAAGCTCTGCTTCGATTTTGAAACCGACGGCGGGTCGCTGAACTATCTGTCAGGAAAGGAATTTTCCGTCAAAAATGTTCCTTTCGTGGATAAATATTTTTCCGACATCGGTCTGAGATATTGACTTTATTAGACTGAATCTGTATATTTATATCACTTTCTATTATAAAATTATTCGGGAATGAGGGGGAGGATAATGGCCAAGAAAATCATCCGCCTGGTCGACTGCTGCATGCAGTTTGACGGCGAGACCATTTTGGACTCGATCAATCTCTACTTCAACGACAAGGAATTCCTCACACTGTTGGGCCCGTCCGGTTGCGGCAAGACCACGACCCTGCGTATCATCGCGGGTTTTCTTAAGCCGACATCGGGCGATGTTTTGTTCGACGGGGTGAGGATTAATGATATTCCCCCCTACCAGCGCCGGGTGAACACGGTGTTCCAGAAGTACGCCCTGTTCCCCCATCTGGACGTTTACGACAACATCGCCTTCGGCCTGCGCAACGCCAAGCTCCCGGAAGAGGAGATCGACGAACGGGTCACGGAGATGCTGGAAGTGGTGAGCCTCAAGGGCTTTGAAAACCGCAAGATCCAGGCCCTCTCCGGCGGCCAGCAGCAGCGCGTGGCCATCGCGAGAGCGCTGGTCATGAAGCCCGAGGTCCTTCTTCTGGATGAGCCTCTGGGC
>CAZSAX010000038.1:0-16191 GCA_964605075.1 uncultured Oscillospiraceae bacterium | reverse complement strand
TTATTGCTATGCCAAACCAAATTCACGAAGTGGAAATAAGTGGTTACTACAACGGCAGCGTGATAAAAGCAGGAGATTTTGTTATAGCGGATTTTGACGAATTTACGACATGGTTTTCCAAACTATCTTTGGAGCATAGAACTTTTGCAGAGGGTAAAAGTCCGGGTGAAATATATGCCGGATGGAACTCATATATCTTTGACATCAATGACGGCGCGTTGACTTTCACATACGCAGATGGTGGTACAATGACATACATCGTTTATGATGAAGAATGGTACGAGGTGCTAAATCCATCTGAATTACCTTTCAAATAAATATATCTTGAATATAATCAAAAACGCTGACAGACCAAAAATCTGTCGGCGTTTTTGTTTGCCATACCGCTAAATAATTTAATTTTTCGCTCCATGCAACAAACCGCCTCTTTTCGATTGGATATTGAGTAGAGGGGCAAACACATTTTTTGCGCCGACTTTGCCCAAATAGGGTGTGCCTACCGTATTAGTAGTGAGAACAAAAACTCTTTCAAAAAATGCGGCTGAACGTTTGGCAATTTCAGATTTTCGGTGGTGTATATAGTGAAAGGGTTTGGGACTATCCCAATAAGGGAAAATGCGGCGCATTTTCGGAAGTGTGGCCATAACTTTTTTGAAGGGGAGTCCATGCGTTTTCGGCAGTTAACATTGGATCCTGTCTGCGTTATGATGATTTCAGAAAAATCAAAGGGAGGAAACAAGAAATGTCCACCATGACTGAAACCATCCGCAGCACGACCCCCGACGTCCGTCCCCTGAAAGAAAAGCTCATCCAGATCGCCAAGAAAATCGCTCTTCTTATTCCGGCGGCGGTGATTTTTGCGCTCATTGCTCTGTATTACATCCAGCTTTCCCACATGGGCCCCATGTGATCTCTTGTCAACCCGCACTCCTATAGTATTGCACATACAAAACGGGACGGCGTCCGTCAGCGGGCGTCGTCTTGTTTTGAAGAAAGGAACATTATGTCGAGAGTGATTCTTCGCCGAAAGGCTGTTTTCTCCGTGGCGGGCTGCCTGCTGGTGCAGCTCTGCGTGGGAATTATATATCTTTGGAGCGTGTTGAAAAGCCCCTTTGCGGCGAGCTTCGGCCTGGAGCTGTCCGCAGCGGGGATGGTGTCGTCCTATATGCTCACGGCCTTTGTGGTGGGCGCTTTGCTGGGCGGCTTCGCCGTGGACCGGAAGGGGCCCCGGTTTTCCTGCTTTCTTGGCCTGAGCCTGTTTGCCGCGGGTATCGGCCTGTCGGCTTTTCTTACCGCCGGTACGGCGAGGCTTATTTATCTGACCTATGCCGGTCTTGGCGGCCTTGGCAGCGGCATTGCCTATTCCGCCTGCATCAGCTGCATCCAGAAGTGGATGCCTGGGCGGCGGGGCCTGGCTTCGGGTCTTGCGGTGAGCGCCTTCGGTCTTTCCACGGTGATCTTTGCCCCGGTGTTCAAGGCTTTGCTGGGACGGTTCACCGGCCCTGGCGGTCTGGTGGATTTCGGGCCGGTATTCGGCATTTTGGCGGGGCTGTTTCTGGCTTTGGGGCTTCTGGGCTGTGCCATGATCCGGCCGGCGCCGGCGGAAAAGGCCGCTTTGGCGGCGGCGGGGTCCCGAAGTCTTGGCCAGGCGGTGCGAACGCTCCCCTTCTGGTGCATTTTCCTGACGGTGTTTTTCATCAACGGAGCCTGGAACCTGGCCACGCCGCTTCTGTATGACCTGGGTCTGGCCCGGGGCCTTTCGCCGGAACTTGCCACTCTGGCTCTGTCTCTCACAGGCCTTGCCAGCGCGGCAGGGCGGCTGCTGATGGCGGCGGCTTCCGACAAGCTGGGCCGAAGCAAGAGCATTTGCCTGCTCGCGGGCCTTACCATGGCGGCATCCCTGGCCATGATGGCCGTGAGCGGCGGCGCCTACATCGGTGCGGTGATGCTGCTGGCCTTTGCCTACGGCGGCCCTTCCTCTGTGAATGCCGCCATCACCACAGACTATTTTGGCCCCCGCCACAGCGGCAGCATCTATGGCGTGATCCTGCTGGCCCTGGGCGCCTCGTCCCTGTTTTTCAACAGCGTTTCCGCCCATGTCCTGGGGGGCGACGTGTCCGCCACCTTCCTCATGGCGGCCCTCTCCGCCCTGGTACCTCTGATTCTGATGGCTGTGCTGCACATTCATGATGCGCTGGGCAAGCGCAGCCTGTCTCTGGAGGCGCTTTGGCCCCGGCGGGCCGCCCACGGCAGCCACGGCGCCTGATAAAGAAAAGAAAAAGCAGAGCTTTTCAGCTCTGCTTTTTGCTGTCCAGATAGGCCCGGATGCGGGCGATGTCCCGAAAATCTTTTTCCCGGCCCAGGCTTTCCTTCAGCCGGATCACGTCCTCCAGACTCACCACGGGCAGGCCGTCGATGAGCGTCACGGTGCCGGAGGCCCAGTTTTCCGAGGCTTCAATGTCCTCCGTGACGGCGTATTTTTTGTGGCCGTCCGGCAGCAGCTCGTAAGGGCAGCCCATGGCGCGGATCCTTTCCATGAGGGCGGGGCTGCAGCCGATGTCGATATCGTGGGTCTGCTCCCGGAGCCCGTGCAGCAGCATGGCGGCACCGGCCTGGATCCAGTATTCCTCCGGGGGGAAACCGGTGGCTTTCATTTTCTGTATCACTTCGTCCCGGGTCATGGCAGCCTCCCAAAGCGTTTTTGCCATTGTAGCACAAAGGAAAAAAGACAGCAAGGCTCCGGACCGAGGTCCGGAGCCCTGTGGTTTTTAAGGGGTGTGAGCGGGGGCGGGGGATCACATTTCGCCGCTGCCCATCTCGCCGCTCATCTCGCTGGAGCTGTTGCCGGAGGGGGTGGCCTCCAGAGGCTCGGCGAAGACAAAGGTGACGTTGCCCACCGTGGTCTCTTCGGTGACGGCTTCGCCGCCCGCGGTGAGGCTGTAGTAAACGGTCACGGTCACAGGCGCGTCCGCGGTGATCTGGTCAAGGCTGTCCACCACCACGTTGCCCACGCCGCAGGATTCGGTGACGGTCCAGGTGGAGTCGGCATCGAAAGTGAGGTTGGCGTTCTGCATCCAGTTGACGGTCTTGCCGGTCCACTCGGAGTTGTAGAAGTTGGCGTTCACGGTGGCGGGGCCGCTGCCGGCATCGGGGCCGGACATGGTGACGATCTCAGCCACATAGATGTCGCCGTAGAGCTCGGTGGTCTCGTCGGACGCACCGGTGAGATCCCACTTGGTCTGGCTGTTCTGGTCGTAGAAGTTGATGGTGCCGCTGCCGCCGTTGTCGCCGGCCACCAGATAGTTGGTAGCGCCCTGATCGCCGTAGAGCTCATAGTTCTCGTTCTCGAACAGGCAGGAGTGGACGGTCACGGGGGCGGTGCCGGTGAGGATGATGCAGCTCATGATCTCGCCGGTCTGGGGGGCGGTGGTCTTGTCCTCGAACCAGTAGCTCTGGACGGTGGACAGGTCGGAGCCCCAGGTGGCGTTGGTCTTGTTGACGAACATATTCAGCATGGGGGCGTTGACCATGCTCTTGTCGTCGGCCCAGGTCCAGGTTTCGTAAGCGGCGGCATCCTCTTCCCAGCTGTCCCCGGCGGAGCCCAGATCATAGAAATCATAGGCATCGGGGTCGAAGGAGCAGATAACGCGGCTGTTGTAGACCTCAACACCGGCCCAGGTGCCGTTGCCGCCGGAGCGGGTCTTGATGCCGGCAACGCCTTCCAGATCGCAGTTGAAAGCAAAGATATAGCCGTTGGAGGCGGAGCAGAGGCCCGCGTCCATGTTGGAGTGCAGGGAGGAGTTGTAGACGAAGACGTAGCTCTCGTCGCCGCCGATGGAGTAGACGCCGGCGCAGCCGCGGCCATAGGTGGTGGCGGACAGACGGTTGGCGACGATGACGCCGCCGCCGGTGTCGGTGGTCAGAGCGGTGCCGGTCTCGTCCGCGGTGACGATGATGGCGATGTCCTCATCCTCCACCTGGGAGAAGACGGGAGCGGCATAGGCGTTCCAGTCCTCGGTGAGCTCGGTGCGCTCGGCAGTGCCCAGATCCAGACCGGGACGGTCTTCCACCAGGGTGGACAGGGTCTCGATGTCGATGATGGGCTGGCCGTTTTCGTTGAGGAAGTTGTCGGCGTTCAGAGCGATCTTGCCGCCCATGCCGACATACAGGCCGTGGCCGCCGGAGGAGGAGCCGAAGTAGCGGCCGCCGTACATATAGGCGGTGCCGCCGGCAACGGCGTAGAGAACGTTCTCGGTGCCCACGATGGAGGCGTTGTTCAGAATGACGGAGCTGTCGTCATTGCCGAAGTCGATGAGGTCATAGGAGGTCAGCTTGTAATCGGTGGAGTTGCCGCCGTCCACCAGAACAGCGGAGCCAAGACCGTAGAAGTTGGCTGCCTCGGAGGGGCCGTAGGCGATGGTGTGGTTGGCGGACCGGAGATCGTTCACGGTGACGGTCTCGCCGGCCTGGACCATGAGGGTGGCCACGTCGCCCTGGATGACCTGGTGCTCGCCGTCCACCACGTGCTCATAGGCGCGCTCCCACTCGGCGTTGGTCTCGGCGCCGGTTACTTCCGTGCCGATGGACTTGTAGAGGTAGCAGGTGTAGATCAGGAAATCGCCGGGACGGGGGCCGTTGGAGTAGCTGTGGACATAGTTGTAAAGGCGGATGAGATCGTAATCCTCGCCGAAGACGAGACCTTCGGTCTCATAGACGGCGTTGATGATCTGGGCCTTGGTGGAATAGCGCACGTTCTGGGTGATGTAGATCATCTCATAGAGCATGCCGTCCACGGCGTAGTAGGTGCCGGTCTCCACGCCCATGGTGGAGATGTACTTGTTGGTGCCTTCGCCGTTGATGTCGGCCACTTCCTCAAAAACATCCGCGGGAAGCTCCGCGCCTTCGGCCACGGCACCGTCCACGATGGAGTCGGCAGGAACGTCGGCCAGCGCAGCGGCGGCGGCCGCCGCAGCATAGACATCAATGGAGGGCTCCTCCGCCAGGGAGACGTAGGCGCTCAGGTCAACATCGGCCAGCGCGGCGGGGATGTTGTAGACAGCGCCGTTGATCTCCGCAGCAGCCATAGCGTCGGTGTTGATCTCGTGGCCGGTGGCGAGGCCCATGGCCTCGGCCACGGCGCTCACCGCGGCATAGAAGGTGCCGCCGCAGGAGGCCAGCGCGGTCTCCGGCATTTCCTCCAGGGTGGAGGGGAAGCTCCAGCCGGGGGTGCGGTTAAGGTCGTAGAAAGCGCCGTCGCTGACGACTTTCACGCCTTCGGGGATCAGGACCCAGCCGTCGGCGTTGGTGACCACGGCGGTGCCGTTGGCGCCGATGGCGGTCACGGGATAACCGCCCAATTCCGCGGGGAAGAGGATGACTTCCGCGCTCTTGACCGCGTCCGCGGTGGCCACGACGGTGGCCTCGCCGCCGGTGACGGTGTAGTACCAGCCGTTCTCTTCCAGGGTGCCGGTGGGATCGGCGGCAACGGGCAGCTCCACGCCGTCGATGGTGATCTCCACGCTGCAGCCGGCCAGGGCCAGCATCAGCGCGAGAACCATCCCAAGGGCAATGAGTTTGGTTCCTTTCATTGTGTTCTCCTTTCAAAAATTGCTTTCAATTCTTTGCTTCATTTCAGTCCCAGAGGCCGGCGGGATAAAGACCCCGGGCCTTCATGCGGGCGATGGCGGCCTTGACGGTGGGCAGATCCTCCCGGTAGGTCACGCCGTACCAGCTTTCATCGGTGGGAACCACTTCCACCGTGTCCAGACCGGCCTCCAGCCGGGCGTTCACGGCGAAGGGCAGGAAAAACTCCGCCTTTTCGGGATGGGCGGGCATGTCCTTTTCCAAAAAGTCCAGGAACAGATCCTCCAGCGCAGCCATGAAGCCCGGGCGGAAGCCCCAGGTATTCAGGCTCACCGGGGTCTCCGGGGCCAGGGGGATCCAGTTCTCGCCGTTCTCGGTGTAGGAGGGGGCGGAGACAGGGCCCTGGATCCTGGTGCGCTCGGTGATGCCCAGAAGGCTGCCTTCCTCGCTCACTTCGCACACGCCCCGGGCCACGGTGCCGTTTTCCGTGAGGCAGTTTTTCAGCTCATAGCCCACCAGGCACTGGCGGTTGTCCGGGCCGGGCTTGGCGAAGAATTCGCACAGGGCTTCAAAAGCGCCCCGGCCGTAGAAGTCGTCGGCGTTGATGACGGCGAAGGGCTCGCTGCCTATGAGGTGTCGGCAGGCCCGCACGGCATGGCCGGTGCCCCAGGGCTTGATGCGGCCCGGGGGCACTTCATGGCCCTCCGGCAGATCGTCCAGCTCCTGATAGGCATATTCCAGAGGGCAATGGGCGGCGATGCGGTCGCCCACGGCCTGACGGAAATCCGCCTCGATGGATTTCTTGATCACGCAGATGATGCGGCCGAAGCCGGCCTTCATGGCGTCATAGGCGGAATAGTCCAGGATGACATGGCCCTGCTCGTCCACGGGGGTGATCTGTTTGGGGCCGCCGAAGCGGCTGCCCATGCCGGCGGCCATGATGATGAGCGTAGGTTTCATATCGGTGTATTCCTTTGGCAAAAAAGAGTGAAAGTATTATACCATTCCAAGGTTTATAAGGCAATATTGAAAAACAGAGGAAGCAGGCTTCCTCTGTTTGGGTATATAAAGATAAAAAACCTTGCCGGCGGCAAGGTTTTTTGTTGCGGGGATTTTAGTCGGCGTAGAGGATGAAGCCTTCCCGGCGGGGCTTGGGAGCGGGGGTCTCGGCGGGGTAGCCCAGAATGCAGTGGCCCACGCCCACATATTCCTCGGGAACGCCCCATTTTTTCATCAGGGCCCGGCCCTCTTCGCTTTCAAACACCGGTTCGGCCCGGTCGATCCAGCAGCTGCCGAGGCCCACGGCCTGGGCGGCGTTCATGAGGTTGCCGAGGATGAGGCTGCCGTCCTTCACGGCCTGGGGCCAGGAACCGTCGCCAAAGACCACCAGCACCATGGGTGCGCCGTAGAAGGGGTCCATCTCCGCGCCCATCACGGCCCGGTTCATCTCCGAGAGCTTGTCCCGGGTGGCCTTATCCCGCACCACCACGATGCAGGCCCGCTGCAGGCCCCGGGCGGTGGGGGCGTAAAGACCGGCTTCCAGAACGGCGTCCAGGTCTTCCTGCTTCACGGGCTCGTCCGTGTATTTGCGGATCGCCCGGCGGTTTTTCAGATCGTAAAGAGTTTCAGCCATGGGGATTCATCCTTTCTTATTCACAGTTTTTGCACACATGATAAAGCTTCAGGTCGCAGCCGGTGATCTTCCGGCCGGAAAGCTCCGCCATTTTTTCCACCAGACCCTCGATCACGATGTCCTCCACCGCGCCGCAGCGCTGGCAGACCAGATGGGCATGGGGGGCGGGGTTGCGGTCATAGCGGGCCGGGCCGTCGGGCACATCCAGTTTCAGGATCTCCCCGGCGTCCACCATCAGACCGAGATTGCGGTACACCGTGCCCCGGGCGATGCCGGGCATGACGGCCTGGGCCTTTTCAAAGATCTCCTCTGCCGTCAGGTGCAGGGGCTTGGCGGCGATGATGCTGTGGATGAGTTGGCGTTGTTTGGTCACGCAAGTCCCTCCTTTAAGAACTATTCCTAAAAAATAATATCCCAGAGAGGATGAAAAGTCAAGGCGTACATGATATAATCAGAAAAAATTTCGGAGATGAGGTTTGACCATGAAAAACTTGCAGGCTTTTGCGCAGATTTCTCTGGGGCAGTTTCCCACGCCCATGCACCGGCTGGAAAACATCAGCCGCCGGCTGGGGACGAATGTGTGGATCAAACGGGACGATCTGTCCGGGGTGGGCCTGGGCGGCAACAAGGTGCGGAAGCTGGAGTTTCTGCTGGCGGAGGCGAAGGCGCAGGGGGCCGAGATCGTCATGACCACCGGCGGCGCCCAGTCCAACCATGCCATGCTCACCGCCGCCTGCGCCAAGCGGCTGGGGATGACGCCGATCCTGGTGCTGAAAAAGCGGGGCGTCACGGAGCGCAAGGGCAATCAGCTGCTGGAATATCTGATGGACACGGACGTGCGTTTTGTGGACACGGACAGCTATGACGATATCTATGCGGAGATGGACCGCATCGGCGCGGCGCTGGGCAGACCTTATTATAAGATCCCCTGCGGCGGCTCCAATGCGCTGGGAGCGCTGGGCTATGTGAAGTGCATGCAGGAGATCGCGGGCGGCGGGGTGCATTTTGACCACATTGTCTGCGCCGAGGGCAGCGGCGGCACCCATGCCGGCACCGCGCTGGGCGCCAGACTCTTTCTGCCCGGCACAAAAGTTACGGGCGTTATGGTGGACGATGATCCTTTTGATGAGATCACCCCGGGGATCATGACGGAGGCGGCGAAGCTTCTGGAGCTGGACATGGTCTTTGGAAAAGAGGATGTGAACCTTATCAATATGTGCGGCCCGGGCTATGCCATCGCCTCCCGGGAGGGCAACGCCGCCATCCGGCTGATGGCGGAAAACGAGGGGCTGTTCCTGGATCCTGTTTACACCGGCAAGTCCTTTGCGGGCCTGGTGAAGCTGGCCGGGGAGGGCGTCTTCCGGGCGGAGGACAATGTGCTGTTTCTGTTCTCCGGCGGCGCCGGGGGCCTTTTCGCCGTGGACATTGATCTGGGCTGAGGGGGGAGCGCGATGGAAGCCTGTCTCACCCAGCCCGGCAGCGTCTGCCGCTTCTTTGACCGGGCGGACTGGTCGCTGATCGAGGAGCCCAGCGTCTGTGAGCTCTGCCGTTTTTATGAGGAAGAGAAAAGCCTTTGTCTGTGCGAAAAGCGGCAGGAGGAATAAACAATATCGCCGGAGCCCGAAGCTCCGGCGATGATTTTCAGAGGTGTTCGTAATAGTCGTACAGCGGCAGGAGCAGCTCAAAAGCGCTCATCAGCTCTTCCACCAGCTCCGGCCCCGGGGGATCGGGCTCGAAAAAGACCTCGGTCTCCACACCCAGCTGCTTGCGGTTGTACCAGTCGAAAAGAAGCTCTCCGGGGTCGCCCTTGGGGCGCTTGTAGGGCTCGCCGTAGGGATGAAAGCGGCCGTCGGCATTCAGCTTTTTCACAAGGCGGCCGATCTTGTGGGGGTTGGCATCGATGGCGGCCCGCCAGCGCTGCATGATCTCGGCGTTGGCCATGAAATAGCCCAGGCCGTAAGCATAGGAGGCGGGGCCGATCTCAAACCAGAATTTGGGAGAGGCGTCGTGGAGCTGGCCGTTCCGGCCCAGGGAGAACCAGAGGTGGTCCTTGTAGGGTCCCCGGCCATGGAGCCGGCGGGCGTCCCGGTGGATGCGGGCGATGTGCAGGGCGGGAGCCTTGCCGGGCCAGCGCTCCTCCACCTTGTCGGCGATCTCAAAGCTCAGGGCACGGAACGGCTTGAGCAGACAGCGTTCATATGGTTCCCGGTGGGCTTCAAACCAGCTTTTTTCGTTGTTCAGTGCCAGACCCCAGAGGAAATCGGGCAGATCTTTGGGGAATCCTTCAAACATAGCTTGTTTTCCTTTTCGTCAGCATTTTGCCTGCATATAGTATACCACGGCGGGGACAAATGTGTTATAATGATTTTAGGTGATTGATTATGAATGAAAAAGAATTTTATCAGAAAAAATCCAGCGAGGCCTACCGCTCCAAGTTTATCGGCATGGACGATGTGCTGGGCAAGATCAAAAGCGGCGACTGCATCGCCGTGGGTTCTTACGGCAACGAACCGGTGAATTTTCTGCGCCGGCTCCATGAGCTGAAAGACCGGGGCATCACGGATGTGACCCTGTGGCTGGCCAACCCCCAGGAGGAATATCCCTTCCTGACCATGGAGGGCATGGAGGGCGTGATCGACATCCTTTCCATCTTCTACGGCCCCAGCCTCCGCCGTCTGCACAGCACGGGGCGGGTGAGCTTTGTGCCCAACAATCTCCACTCCTGCTTCCCGGTGATGTGCGAGACGAAAAAGCCCAACGTGTTCGTGGCCTCCGTGACGCCCATGGACCGCTATGGCTATGTGTGCATCTCCACCTCCCAGCAGATGGAGCTGGAGCTGTTTGATACCTGCGAGACCGTGATCTTCGAGGTCAACGAAAACCTGCCCTACACCTTCGGAACCACCCGCATCCCGGTGGAGAAGGTGCATTATTTCACCGAAGGGAATATTCCGGTGGCGAATTCTCCCGTTTATCCCCGCACGCCGGTGCAGGAGGCCATTGCGGACTATGCCGCGGAGCTGATCCATGACGGCGACTGCATCCAGCTTGGCATCGGCGGTATGCCCGACGCCGTGGCGGAACGGCTGGTGGACCGGAAAGATCTGGGCATCTATACGGAGATGCTGGGTTCGGCCATGGGCAAGCTCATGGCCTGCGGCGCGGTGAACAATTCCCGCAAGAATTTTTACCGCAACCGCTCCATCGCGGCCTTCACCTGGGGCACCAAAGAGCTCTATGACTTCATCAACGACAACCCCATGGTGGAGCTGATGCCGGTGAACTATGTGAACGACCCCTTCAACATTGCGAAAAACGAGAATCTGGTGTCCGTGAACACGGCGCTGGAGATCGATCTCACCGGCCAGGTCTGCTCCGAGACCATCAACGGCAGGCAGTATTCCGGCACCGGCGGCGCCTCCGACTTTGCCTACGGCGCCTACCATGCCCCCGGGGGTCGGGGCGTCATCGCCCTGCAGTCCACGGCCAAAAGCGGCACTCTCAGCCGCATCGTGCCCCAGCTGAGCCCGGGCAATGTGGTGTCCATTTCCCGCAACATCGTGGATCACATCGTCACGGAGTACGGCGTGGCAAAGCTCCGGGGCAAGAGCGTGCGGGACCGGGCCCTGGCCCTCATTGCGGTGGCCCATCCCGACTTCCGGGAGGAGCTGCGGAGCCAGGCCCGGAAGCTGCAGCTGATCTGATAAGGAGAAATCATGGAACTCAGACAGAGAACCGCGGCGGTGGTGCATCTGGACCGGCTGGCCGCGAATGTGGAAAATATAAGAAAGCGCCTCCGGCCCGGGGTGGAGATGATGGCGGTGCTCAAGGGCGACGGCTACGGCCACGGCATTGCCGGCATCTATCCCACCCTGCGCCGCTGCGGCGTGGAGCGCTACGCGGTGGCGGTATGGGAAGAGGGCGCGGCCCTGCGTCAGGCAGGGGCGGAGGAGCCCATCCTGCTTCTGGGCGACACCTGGGACGACCAGCTGCCGGAACTGATAAAGTGGAAGCTCATTCCCAGCATCTTCCAGACGGAAACGGCCCAAAAGCTCAACGACCTGGCCCGGGCGGCCGGGGTGGTGCAGCCCATTCACATTAAAATCGACACCGGCATGAGCCGTATCGGCTTCCCGGCGGATGAGCGGGCCCTGGAACCCATCGGGCAGATCGCCGCCATGGAGAACCTGCGCATTGAAGGGGCCTTTACCCACTATGCCCAGGCGGATGACAACGATGAATTTACCGCGGCCCAGTTTGGCCGCTTTATGGACACCGTGGAAGCCCTGCGGGCCCGGGGGGTGGAGATCCCCTTTCTGCACACGGCCAACAGCCCGGCCATCCTGCTGCGGCCGGAGCTGCAGCTGGACGCCGTGCGGGCCGGGGACGTGCTTTACGGCCTGTGTCCCATTGAGGCGGAGGCCTGGGAAAAAGAAGGCCTTGTGGATGTGATGACCTGGCACAGCTATGTGGTCATGGCCAAAACCATCCCCGCCGGCACCCAGGTGGGCTATGGCGGCAGCTTTACCGCGCCCAGGGATATGCGCATCGCCACCATCCCCGTGGGCTTTGCCGACGGCTACAGCCGGGGCCTGTCCAACCGGGGGGCTGTGATCATCCGGGGGCAGGAGGCTCCCATTGTGGGCCGGGTCTGCATGGATCAGTTCATGGTGGACATCACGGAGATCCCGGATGTGACCCGGGGGGACGGGGTGACCCTGCTGGGCGGGAGCATGAGCATTCTGCGCATGGCGGAGCTGCTGGACAAAAATGTGGATGAAATCGTCTGCGGCGTATCCAAACGGGTGCCCAAGCTCTATGAGGAAGGCGAAACAGCGGTTTTTTAAGATGAGCTTAAGAAATGGCCTCCTAATCTTAAGATGACGTTAATTAACATAATGTGGCCTTGCGCCCGGGGGGAATGTATGGTATATTCGCCCAAGGAAAACGTTTTGAAACAATGCGTCCGGAAAGGAGTCTTTGCATGGATATCCTCGTAAAGATCAATGATTTTATCAACGGCATCGTCTGGGGCGTGCCGGTGCTGGTGCTGATTCTGGGCACGGGCATCTTCTTCACCATTCGCCTGGGCTTTATGCAGTTCCGCCACCCCGGCTATCTCTTCCGGGAGACGGTGGGCAAGGCATTCAAAAAGAAGGTCGGTGACGATCACCGGCCCGGCGAAATGACCAGCTTCCAGGCGGCCATGACCTCCGTGGGCGCCATTGTGGGCTCCGGCAACATTGCCGGCGTGGCCACTGCCATCGTGCTGGGCGGCCCCGGCGCGCTGGTGTGGATGATCCTGGCGGCGCTGTTCGGCATGGCCACCAAATTTGCCGAAGTGGTGCTGGGCGTGAAGTACCGGGAAGTCCGTCCCGACGGCTCCATCGGCGGCGGCGCCATGCACTATCTGGCCAAGGGCCTGAAGCAGAAATGGCTGGGCATCCTGTTTTCCGTTCTGGTCATTCCCTATGCCATCGTGATCTCCGCGGTGGTGGATACCAACACCATCGCGCTGACTGTGAACGACTGGTTCGCCGTGCCCACCTGGGTCACCGGTCTGGTGCTGGCGGTGATCACCGCCGTGATCATTTTCGGCGGTATCTCCCGCGTGGGCAAGGCCAGCGAGGTCGTGGCTCCCTTCATGGGCGGTCTTTACATCCTGGCGGGCATCGCCGTGATCCTGCTGCATCTGCCGGAGCTGCCGGCGGCGCTGGGCCAGATCATCCAGGGCGCGTTCAATCCCAAGGCGGTCACCGGCGGCGCGGTGGGCTCGGTGTTTGTGGCCATGCGCTACGGCATTGCCCGGGGCATCTACTCCAACGAGGCCGGCCTCGGTACGGCGGCCATGGTGCACTGCGGCGCCAAGGTGGATCACCCGGTGGAGCAGGGCGTCTGGGGCGCGGTGGAAGTGTTCCTGGATACCGTGCTTGTCTGCTCCGTGACGGCGCTGACCGTGGTTCTGTCCGGCCTGTGGGGTACCGGAGAATACGAGGGTGCGGTGCTGACCATGCGGGCCTTTGAGGTCCTGCTGCCCGGCAGCATCGGCGCCTGGATCTGCCTGATCAGCGTGGTCCTCTTCGGCTTCTCCTGCCTCATCAGCTTCTATACTTACGCTGAGCAGGCGGCGCTGTACATCGCCGGCAACCGCAGCGAAAAGACACTGAAAGCCATCAAGCTTGTCACGAAGATCGTCTGGGTCGTTATGATCTTTGTGGGTTCCCAGACCACCCTGGGCTTTGCCTGGGATCTGGCGGACACCATCAACGGCATTATGATCATCCCCAACCTCATCGGTCTGCTGCTGCTCAGCGGCCAGGTGGTCAAGCTGAAGCGGGAATACTTTGAAAGCCCCGAAACGGGTCTGGCCCGCTATGCCGCCAAGGCGGGGAAATAAAAACAAAAGCATTCAGGCCGCTGCCGGAACTGTTCGGCGGCGGCCTTTCTGCGGCCCGGCGCTTCTTGACAGGGCAGGGTCCGTGTGCTACCTTATATTTTAAATATAAAGGCATACCAGTGATAGAAAAAGAGAAACGGGAGATGCTAAATTCCATGGATAAAATTCGCTTTATGCTGGCGTTGTGGGCGGCCAAGGCCTCCCGGATCGCCCTGAAAATTTTCAAGAAAAACGGCAGCAACTTCCCCGGGGCGGTGGCGCTGAAGATCTGCCCCAACTTTAACGCCCTGGCGAAAAAGGCCCCCAAGGTCATTTGCGTCACCGGCACCAACGGCAAGACCACGGTCACCAACACCATCGCCAATATGCTCCGGGAGCTGGGCTGTCGGGTGCAGTGCAACGCCATGGGCGCCAACATCGCCCCCGGCATCGCCACGGTGCTGGTGGACAGTCTGACGCTTTTCGGCAAGGTGAAGATGGATGTGCAGGTCATGGAGGTGGACGAACGCTACAGCCGCCTGATCCTGCCGGCGGTGCAGCCGGACTATCTGGTGGTCACCAACATCTTCCGGGATTCCCTGAAGCGAAACGCCCATCCGGAGTATATTTTCAGCGTTATCAACGACTATACCCCGGCCAAAACCAAGCTCATTCTCAATGCGGATGATCTCTGCTCCGCCATGCTCCGGCCGGACAATGACCGCCGCTATTTCGGCATCGGCCCCCTGGCGGGGGATGTCACCGAGCCCTACAACCTCATCGCGGATCACTGCCTCTGCCCCCGCTGCCACAGCCGGCTGCAGTTTGACTATCTGCGCTACCACCACATCGGTCAGGCTCATTGCCCGAGCTGTGACTTCCGTTCGCCCCAGGCGGATTATCTGGTGGAATCCATCGATGAGCCGGCCCAGGAGCTGCAGGTGGCCATGAAGGGCGAGAGCCTCCGTTTCCCGCTGATCAACCCCATCCTCTTCAATGTTTATAACGAGCTGGCCGTGATCGCCGTGCTCACGGAGCTGGGCGTGGCCACGGAGGAGCTGCGCCGGGCCCTGGGGCGCATGGGCGTGGTGAGCTCCCGTCTCAACGAAACGCCTGCCGGCAAGGCGGTGGTGGTGCAGGCCATGGCCAAGGGCCAGAGCGCTGTGTCCAGCTGCCGGACGCTGGACTTTGTGTCCAAGGAGCCGGGGAACAAGAGCGTGGTGCTGGTCATCGACGACCTTTACGAGCGCCGGGACTCCAGCGAATTCATCGGCTGGATCTACGACACCGACTTTGAAGTTCTGGCCAAAGACGATGTGCGCCAGGTGATCGCCCTGGGCCCCCGCTGCATAGACTATAAGATCCGGCTGCAGATGGCGGGGGTGCCGGCGGAGCGGATTCTCTGCGGTGGGGAGGAGTTTTCCACCATCGAAACCATGCAGACAGAGGGCATCGAGCGCATTTATGTGCTTTATGATACCTCTACCTGCGATCTGGCGGCCCAGGTGGCCGACAAGATCGTGGAGAAATTCGGGAAGGAGGCCTGAGCATGACCGTTGAAGTGCTGTATCCGGAAATCTGCTGCCTGTTCGGCGACAAGGCCAACGCCCGGTATCTGGCCGAAGCACTGCCGGAGGCGGAGTTTGTGTATACCCCCCTGGCGGAAGAGCCGGTCTTTGTGAAAAACGATGTGGCCATGATCTATCTGGCATCCATGTCCGAAAGCAGCCAGACCCTGGTGACGGAGGCCCTGCTGCCCCACCGGGAGCGGCTGGCGGCGCTGATGGAGTCCGGCTGCGTCATCCTTGCCACCGGCAACGCCTTTGAGATTTTCGGCGAAAAGATCGTCACCGAGACCGGGCTTGTTCAGCCGGGGCTGGATCTGGTTCCCGTCTGGACCAAACGCCACATCCCCAAGCGGGACAATTCCCTCGTCCTCGGCGCCTTCGGGGATATGACCATCGTGGGCTATACCAGCCGCTTTGCCGATTCCTTTTATAAGGACGGTGCGGAGCCTCTGTTCCAGGTGGAAAAGGGCTATGGTATGAACAAGCAAACGCAGCAGGAGGGCATCCGCAAGGGCGGCTTCTTCGGCACCCATCTGCTGGGCCCGCTGCTGATCCAGAACCCGGACTTCTGCCTGTATATCCAGAAGCTGCTGGGGGTGGAGCAGCCCGGTCTGCCCTGGGAAGAGGATGTGCGCAGGGCCTTTGATATCCGGCTGGAAGAGCTGAAGCGGGAAATTCAGTTTTTTGATTAAACATTTGCTTTTTAGGAATTATTCCTATTGACAAACAGGAGATTTATGCTATAATAGCCTTAAGGATTAGGAATGATTCTTAAAATGCTTATGGAAAATGCTTTTTATGGAGGATATGTAATTATGGCGAAATGGATCTGCACCGTTTGTGGTTATGTACATGAAGGCCCCGAGGCCCCCGATTCCTGCCCCATCTGCAAGGCCCCCGCTTCCAAGTTCATGAAGCAGGACGAAGGCGAAATGGCCTGGGCGGCGGAGCATGTGGTGGGCGTGGCCCAGAGCGCGCCCGAAGATATCATTATGGACCTGCGCTCCAACTTTGAGGGCGAGTGCTCCGAG
>CAZSAX010000037.1:0-16233 GCA_964605075.1 uncultured Oscillospiraceae bacterium | reverse complement strand
CACTGGCTCTTCTCCTTGCGCACCACCTCGCTGTGGCAGCGCTCGCAGGTTCCGTTGACCACTTCCTCGTTGGCCAGCACGCACTTGCAGCTGGTGCACCAGTTCACGGGCATGGTGGCCTTATAGGCCAGACCCTTTTTGAACAGCTGCAGGAAGATCCACTGGGTCCATTTGTAGTACGCGGGATCAGTGGTGTCCACGCAGCGGTCCCAGTCGAAGCTAAAGCCCAGCATTTTCAGCTGCCGGGTGAAGTTTTCGATGTTGGCCTTGGTGACAATGGCGGGATGGATGTGGTTTTTGATGGCATAGTTCTCCGTGGGCAGGCCGAAGGCGTCATAGCCCATGGGGAACAGGACGTTCTTTCCCTCCATCCGCTTTTTCCGGGCGATAATGTCCATGGCAGTGTAGGGCCGGGGATGGCCCACGTGCAGACCCGCGGCGCTGGGATAGGGGAACTCGATGAGCGCGTAGAACTTTTCCCGGCTCTTATCCCCGGTGACCGCCGCGTAAGGCTTCACCTTTTCCCAGTGGGCCTGCCATTTTTTCTCGATTCTCTCAAATTCGTAAGCCATGCTTATTCCGCCTCGATTTCCGAAATGTCCAGTTCCTCCGCGTCGCTCCACATACGCTCCAGAGCGTAGAACTCACGGGTTTCCTCGGTGAACACATGCACCACCACGCTGCCGTAATCCAGCAGCACCCAGGTGCTGGAGCGGTAGCCTTCCCGGTGGATGGCGGGCATGCCGGCGTCGGACAGACGCTTGTCCACTTCTTCGGTCAGGCTCTTGATGTGGGGGGCGGAGCTGGCCGTGCAGATGACGAAATAGTCCGCCAGCACCGTCAGCTCGGTGGTTTTGAGCAGCTTGATGTCGCCGCCCTTTTTGTCGGAAAGCGTTTTGACGGCCATCCGGGCTGTTTCAAAAGGAGTCATTCTATCTACCACCGTTTCATAAAGATTCTTGTTTGTTTTCCAAAAGCGCGGCGAAATATTTTTCCGCCTCCACGGAATCGCCCTGGGGCTCCGTGCCGCCGGCACGCAGATCCGCCATGCTCAGCCGCAGTCCCAGCAGCATCGCCGCATCCAGGTCCTCATAGGCCAGCTTCCGCAGTGCCTCCAGGCCCTCAAAGCCGTGGCGGTTGGGCTCGATATAATCGGCCATGTAAATGATTTTTTCCAGCTTTGTCATGCCCGGCCGGCCCGTGGTATGCCAGCGGATGGCGGATTTGATATGGGCCGGAACGCCGAAAAGCTCTCCGGCCAGCGCCGCGCCGGTCATGGCATGGAAAAGCTTTCCGTTCGCGCCTTCAGAGGTATCGGTTATAATACCATATTTCTGGCACAACTGCAACTGTTCCTTCCGGTCCAGTTTCTTTGTGATGTCATGCAAAATGGCCGCTTCCGCCGCATCGTTTTCATCCTCGCCCCAGCGGCGGGCCAGACGCACCGCCTCCTGCTCCGTGCCCAGCACATGGGGCACCCGCTTGGGGGCCAGATGTTCTTTCACCTTTTCCCGCAGCCAGGCAAGCTCGGGCCTTGCGCCGTAGAGACGGCGGCGGAGGATCTCGTCGTACACCGCCCCGCTCAGATATTCCCGGCCCTGCCGCTTGGGCAGAAGCTCCCGGAGCCGGGAGGAGGATATCTCCAGCGGCTCGCTCTCTATAATATAGACTGTGGCGCCGTAGGCACTGCGGTAATGGGCCGCCGTTTCCTCCAGCGAAGCCCTTTCGCCTTCCGCCCGCTGAAAAACGCCCACGGAAGCCAGGGCCAGAATGCCCGCCGGGTCTCTCCATGTTTCCAGACTCAGGAACATATCCGTTCCCACCAGAAACACGATCTCCGCCCCGGGATAGCGTTCCCTGAGCTGCCGCAGGGTATCCACCGTATAGCTGGGACCCGTGCGCAAAAGCTCGATATCCAGCGTCTCCGCGCCCTCAAGCTCCCGGGCGGCCAGCTGGGTGAGCGTCAGCCGCTGTTCCGGCGTGGGACTGCCCGCCGCCAGCTCCTTGTGGGGCGGCTGCCGGTCCGGTACCAGAAAGAATTTATCCGCCCCCAGCGCTTCCATGGCCGCTTCGGCCGCCTTCCCGTGGCCCCGGTGGGGCGGATTGAAGCTGCCGCCGTACATGACGATGCGCATTATTTGGGCAGAACGATCTTGGGCTTCTTTTCGCTTTTCTTATAAACGGAAAAGACCTTGCCGATGACCTGCACGCCCTCGCAGCCGCACTCTTCGCACAGCGCCGCCTGGGCCTCCGCCGCGGTGAAGGGGCTGTTTTCCAGAACCTTCCCCTTGATGAGCTCCCGGGCCGCCAGCGCATCCGCCGCCTGCTTGATCACCGCGTCGGTGATGCCGGCCTTGCCGATGTGCAGAATGGCCTCCTCTTTCTGCGCCAGGCCCCGCAGATAGGCTCTTTGCTTACCAGTCAACATGTTTCATCAATTCCTCTCTGAACGCCTCCAGAGCCTTGGCTCTGTGGGAAATCTTGTTTTTCTCCTCGTCGCCGATGGAGGCGAAGGAGCCTTCATAGCCATCGGGGGCGAAGATGGGGTCATAGCCGAAGCCCCCCTCCCCCACGGGCGCTTCCAGGATCCGGCCGTGGCATTCGCCAAGGGCCCGGATGATCCTGCCGCCGGGCAGAATGCAGCAGATAGCGCTGACAAACTTGGCCTTGCGGTTTTCTTCGTTTTTCATGATCTCCAGCAGGTATTCATACTTCTGCTGATCCGTCCAGCCCTCTTCTCCAAAACGGGCGGAGTGCAGCCCGGGGGCGCCGTTCAAAGCCTCCACGCAAAGGCCGGAGTCGTCCGCCACCACCGGGAAGCTGGAAAAGGACACCACAGCGGAGGCCTTCAGATAGGCGTTTTCCTCAAAGGTGTCGCCGGTCTCGTTGACCTCAAAATTCGCGCCCACCATGCTCTGGGGCACGATACCGATATCCAGCGGTGCCAGAATGTCATGGAATTCCCGGAGCTTTCCCATATTGTTGGATGCCAGCACAAAGGTCATGACAGCAGCTCCTCCGCAAAGGCATGGGCCTCAAAGCCCAGCAGGTCGTTCACGCCCTCGCCCACGCCGATGAATTTCACGCCCACCCCCAGCTTCTTGGCGATGGACAGCACGATACCGCCCTTGGCGGTGCCGTCGCACTTCGTAAGAACGATGCCGGTGACGCCGGCGGCCCTGGAAAAGCTCTCCGCCTGCAAAACGCCGTTTTGCCCGGTGGTGGCGTCCAGCACCAGCAAAGTCTCCACATCGGCTTCGGGCAGTTCCCGGCCGATGATCTTATAGATCTTCGCCAGCTCGTTCATCAGGTTCTGCTTGTTGTGAAGCCGGCCGGCGGTATCCACGATGATCAGATCCGCGCCCCGGGCTTTGGCGGCGTTGATGGCGTCAAAGACCACGGCCCCGGGGTCGCCCCCCTCGCCATGGCGGACAATGTCCGCCCCGGTGCGGCCCGCCCAGATATTCAGCTGCTCGGAAGCCGCCGCCCGGAAGGTATCCGCCGCCGCCAGCAGCACCTTTTTGCCCTGGCGGATGTAGATGTTGGCAAGCTTTCCGATGCTGGTGGTCTTGCCCACGCCGTTGACGCCCACCACCAGGATCACGGAGGGCTTGGTCGTCAGCTTCAGTTCGGCGCTTCCGCTCTGCTCCATCTGCTCCGCCAGAATATCGCAGAGGGCCTGGCGCACCTGGGCCTCGTCCTTGAGCTTCTGGCTCTTGCAGCGTTCCCGCAGCTCTTCCACCGCCTCGGTGGCGGTCTCCACGCCGGCGTCCGCCAGGATCAGCATCTCCTCCAATTCTTCCAGAAAGTCCTCATCCAGACCCCGGAAAGCGGAAAACAGGCTCCCCAGCCCGCCCTTTTGTTTTTTGAAAAGTGCCATAGTTTACTCCTTAATTCTCGGCAGTCTTGGCCGCCTCCGCCAGATCCAGCTCCAGCACACGGCTCACGCCTTTTTCCTGCATGGTCACGCCGAAGAGCTTGTCCGCTTTTTCCATGGTGCCCCGGCGGTGGGTGATGACGATGAACTGGGTGGCGTTGGACAGCTGATGCAGATACTCCGCATAGCGGTGCACGTTCTCCTCATCCAGCGCCGCCTCGATCTCGTCCATGACGCAGAAGGGCGTGGGCTTGACTTTCAGAATGGAGAAGTACAGCGCGATGGCCACAAAGCTCTTCTCGCCGCCGGAGAGCAGACTGATGCTGCTCACTGCCTTGCCGGGGGGCTGCACCCGGATCTCGATGCCGCAGTTCAGCGGATCGCTTTCATCCTCCAGCCGCAGGGTGGCCCGGCCGCCGCCGAAGAGTTCCAGGAAGGTACGGGTGAAGCACTCGGAGATCTCCTTGAACTCCCGGGTGAAGATCTGCTCCATCTCGGAGGTAATATCCCCGATAATGGTCAGAAGCTCGTTTTTGGCTTTGACGATATCGTTTCGCTGCCCGGCCAGGAAGTCATAGCGCTCGCTGACCCGGTCGTATTCCTCGATGGCACCGATGTTGGGCGTGCCCAGGCGGCTGATTTCCCGCTTGAGCTCGGCGATGCGGCCCTTGGCGGCGGACAGGCTCTGCAGCTCCAGCCGCTGGCTCTGGGCCGAGCTGCGGGACAGCTCGTAGGTGTCCCAGAGCTTGTCAATGATCTGCTGCTCTTCCATCTGAGCCGCCATGCTCTTGCGCTCAATGGCGCCCACCTGGCGCTCCAGCTCGATGATGCCGTCATGCCGGCGCTGGTTGTCCCGCTCGGTCTGGGTGCGCTTGGCCTCCAGATCGAATTTCTGCTGGGTGATCTGGCGGATGCGTTCCCGCTGGCTTTCCGCCCGGGCCGCCAGGGTCTCGCCCTGCTTTTTGGATTTTTCCAGCTGCTGGTCGATCTCTGCGTTCCGCCGCTCATAGCTCTCAATGAGGGCCCGGCGCTGACTGCCGCCGGAGAGCATGGCGTCCTTCACGTCCTCCAGCTGGCCCCGGCTGGTGAGCCGGGCGCTGCGCTCGGCCTCCAGAGACGCCGCCTGGCTGCGAAGCCCGGAAAGCTCCTCGCCGGCCAGATCCATATCGTAGCGGGCCGCGGCCAGCTCCCGTTCCGCCTTTTCCAGTTCTTCCGACCGGGCGGACAGGCGCAGCGCCAGCTCCTCCCGCTCCTTTTTCAGCCGCTGGAGCTGATTGGCCCGGGAGATCACGCCCGTGCCCTTGGCGGCGCTGCCGCCGGTCATGGAGCCGCCGGCGTTGATCATCTGACCGTCCAGAGACACCATGCGGTATTTGTTGTTGTATTTCTTGGAAAGGGCCACCGCATCCCCCAGGGTCTCCATGATGAGGGTGCGGCCCAGGAGACTGGCAAAAATGCCGTCGTAGCGGCCGTCAAACTCCGCCAGATCGTAGGCAAGGCCCAGACAGCCCCGCTCCCCGCCGGGCAGATCCCGAAGGACATTGCCCTTCACCGCCTGGATGGGCAGGAAGGTAGCCCGGCCCGCCTCGTGGCGTTTGAGGTATTCGATGGCGGTCTTACCGTCGTCCTGGGTATCGGTGATAATGTTCTGGGCCGCATAGCCCAGAGCCGTTTCCAGCGCCAGGGCAAAGCGTTCCGGCGCCCGCACCAGATTGGCCACCGGGCCGTGAATGCCCCGGAGATTGCCCCGCTCCGCCTCCCGCATGACGGTCTTGACCGCCTTGGAGAAGCCCTCATATTCCTTTTCCATTTCCGTGAGCATGTGGATGCGCCCGTCCATGCTCCGGCCGTCCACGGTGAGTCTGGTCACTTCCTCCCGCAGGGCCGCCACACGGTTCTCCCGGCCGCCCATTTTCATGCGGTGGCCATTGACCACATTGGAAATGGAGGCGATCTTGTCTCCCAGTTCCCTGCTATCCGCCTTAATGACGGAAAGACGCTCCGTGAGCTCTTCGATCTGTTCATCCAAAGCCCGGATGCGCTCGGCATCCGCGCTCATATCGCTGCGCACCCGCTCAGCGCTGTCGGTGTTGGACTGCTTCTGGCTGCGCAGGACCGCCGCCGTGCTTTCGTTTTCCGCCAGCGATGCTTCGGTCTCGGACAGGCGGCGGCGCATTTCCTCCGCCTCCAGGTCCTTTTCCCGCATTTTTTCCGAAATGCTCTCGGCAAAGACGTAGTTGCCCTCCAGGGCCGCCCGGGCTTCTTCCAGTTCGCCCTTGGCCTTGTCCAGACTCGCCTGCACGCTCTGGGACTGCTCGGAGATCTTGTCCAGCGTCTCCATCCACACGGAGATCTCCAGCCCCCGCAGCTCGTCCCGCAGCACAAGATATTTCTTGGCCACCTCGGACTGCTTCTTCAGGGGCCCCAGCTGCATCTCCAGCTCTTCGATCTTGTCGCCCACCCGCAGAAGGCTCTCGTCCGTGGCGCCCAGCTTCCGCTCTGCCTCTTCCTTGCGGTAGCGGTAGCGGCTGATACCGGCGGCCTCTTCAAAGATCTCCCGGCGGTCGGTGCTTTTGGCAGAAACGATCTCCGCAATGCGCCCCTGGCCGATGTTGGAATAGCCGTCCCGGCCCAGACCGGTGTCCATGAGCAGCTCATGAATGTCCCGCAGGCGCACGATCTCCTTGTTGATGCAGTACTCGCTGTCGCCGCTGCGGTAGTAGCGGCGGGTGATGGTCAGCTCGTCGCAGTCGATGTTGAAAATGCGCTGGGTATTGTCCAGGATCAGCGACACCTGGGCCAGGCCCAGGGCGCTGCGCTTTTCCGTGCCTCCGAAGATAACATCCTCCATCTTGTTGCCGCGAAGGGCCCGGCTGCGCTGTTCGCCCGTGACCCAGAGGATGGCGTCGGATATATTGGATTTGCCGGAGCCGTTGGGCCCGACGATCATAGTGACGTCTTTATCGAATTCCAGAACGGTTTTATCCGGAAACGACTTGAAGCCCTGTATCTCAAGAGCCTTTAAATACAATGCAGTACACCCCTATTTGTGGTCTTTGCGCCATAATAATACAAAATATAGTATATCTCTATTATAAGTCAACGTCAAGGAGCAAAATCTCCTCCGGCGCCGCATCGCAGGCCGTGACTTTCAGGGCCCCCAGGCCCTTGTCCGCCTGGATGCGCCGGAGATTTTCCCGCCGCTGTCCGGTCATCACGGACACCCGGCTTTTGTGTACACCCAGCCGTACCCCGGCCCCCGGCGGCACATCCCTCAGCAGCGCCATGGCCTTGCGCCGAAATATCTCGGAGAGCACCAGCTCCCCCAGCGCCGGGTGATAAGCCCCGGCCACCGCCTCGCCCCCGGAGAGGTCCTCCGTGGGATTGAGACCCAGCCGGATCACCGGGATCTGCGCCGCCTGGAACAAAGGCAGAATATCCGCGCAAAGCTCCACGGCCTCTTTTACGCTGTGCTCCTTATAGTCACCGGCCCGCCAGAGTGCCTCCAGCTCTGTGCCCCGGACGACCACCGTGGGATAGATCCGCACGGCATCGGGCTCCAGAGCCGCCAGGCGCCGGGCCGTTTCTTTGTCTTTTTCCCCGTCGGAGCCGGGAAGCCCCGTCATCATCTGCAGCACAAGGCCAAGGCCCGCCGCCTTAATAAGCCCGGCGGCCTTTTCCGTATCCGCTGCGGTGTGCCCCCGCCGGCAGACAGCCAGCACATCGTCATCCATGCTCTGGCTGCCCAGCTCCACCACGGTCACGCCGTGGCCCTTGAGCCTTTGGAGCGTTTTTTCGTCAATGGCATCCGGCCGGGTGGACAGGCGGATGGACCCGATCACGCCCGCTGCCAGAAACGGCGCGGCGGCTTCCAGCAGTTCCTCCTGCCGCTCTTCCGGCACGGCGGTGAAGCTGCCGCCGTAAAAGGCCAGCTGCGCCCCTTGCATGCCCATGGCCCGGGCTTTTTCCAGTTCCCTTGTCACATCCGCGCCCCGGGCAGACGAAGAGCTGCCGGAAATGCGCTTCTGATCGCAGAAAACGCACTGATTCGGGCAGCCCAGATGCGGTACGAATATAGGGATTATCTGCTGCCGGGCCATCTCAGCTCTCCAGCAGCTGCAGGGCGGCCTTGGCCGCGTTCTGCTCGGCTTCTTTCTTGCTTTTGCCGCTGCCCTGGGCGGTGACGCCGTCATGGAGCAGCACGCAGGCCGTGAAGGATTTGTTGTGGTCCGGACCGCTTTCCGCCACGATGGAATACACCGGCGCAGCGCCGCCCTCCTTCTGCAGGATCTCCTGCAGCTGGGTCTTGTAATCCGTGCGCACGGGCCGCCGGCCGGAACGCACATCCTTGAGGATGTTCTCCTCAATGAAGTGCTCGGCGGCGGAAAACCCGCCGTCCAGATACATGGCGGCAATGATGGCCTCCACGGCATCGGCCTGGATGGATACCCGCTGACGACCGCCGTTGCCTTCTTCGTTGCGGCCCAGGCGCAGATACCGGGCCAGGCCCAGCTTCTCCGCCGTATGATGAAGACTGGCTTCGCACACCAGCTCCGCCCGCAGACGGGTCATCTCCCCTTCCGGCATCTCCGGATACAGACGGCAGATGGTCTTGGCCGCGCAGAAGCCCAGCACCGAGTCGCCCAGAAATTCCAGGCGCTCGTTGCTGCTCATTCCTTTTCGTTCGTTGGCGTATGAGGAGTGGGTCAGAGCCGTTTCCAGCAGGCCCTTGTCCCCAAAGGCATAACCCAGCCTTTTTTCCAGCTCCTGCATCAGAGGTCGGCGTGCGCCTTCACATACTCCACGAGATCGCCCACGGTCACGAGCTTCTTCAGCTCTTCCTCGGGCACCTCGCCCATGCCGAACTCATCTTCCATCTCGATGGTCAGCTCCACCACATCCAGGGAGTCGGCGCCCAGGTCATCCACAAAAGCGGTGGACTCGCTGATCTCCTCGGCCTCCAGACCAAACTGATTGCAGATCATTTCCACGATTTTTTCGTACACCATGATAATTTCTCCTTTTTTATTCTGCGTTGATTTTCATACTGTCTACATTTTCTTCGATCGCCTGGATGACCCCGGCGTTTACAAAGCGAATGGCCTGGCGAACGGCGCTTCGGATGGCCCGCTCGTCGGAGCTGCCGTGGGCCTTGATCACAGGCCTGGAGATACCCAGCATTGCCGTGCCGCCCACCTCGTTGACGTCCATCTGGCTTTTGAAGGCGTAAAGATCCTTTTTGATGACCAGGGCCGCCAGCTTATTTTTCAGACTCTTGTAAAGAATATTCTTCACGCCGCCGAACATGAACTTGGCCGCGCCTTCGATGGTCTTGAGCATCACATTGCCGGAAAAGCCGTCCGTGACCATCACGTCCACCTCACCCTTGAGAAGGTCGCTGCCCTCCCGGTTGCCGATGAAGTTGAGGCGGCCGGCCTCTTTGGCGGCAGTGAGCAGAGCATGGGTCTGTTTCTGGATCTCGCCGCCCTTGGTGTCCTCGCTGCCCACATTCAGCAGCGCCACCCGGGGGTTCTCGCAGCCCATGATCTTTTCCGCATAGAACGAGCCCATGTAGGCAAACTGGAGCAGATACTCCGGCGTGCATTCCACATTGGCGCCGCAGTCGATGAGCATAACGCCCTTGCCGCCGTTGGGAAGCACGGGGGCCAGCGCCGCCCGGCGGATGCCCCGGACGCGCTTGACGATCAGGGTCGCTCCCGTGAGAAGCGCCCCGGTGGAGCCGGCGGAGATCACCGCGTCGCCCTGGCCGTCCCGGAGCATATTCAGCGCCACGGTCATGGAAGCGTCCTTCTTCCGCCGGGTGGCGGTGCTGGGGTCGTCCTCCATGGTGATGACCTCGGTGGCATTCACAACGGAAATGCGCTCGTCCCCGGCGGCATTGCAGTCCGCCAGGCAGCGCCTCACATCCTCTTCCCGGCCCACCAGGACCAGCTCCACACCGAATTCCCGGCAGGCGTTTACCGCGCCTTTAACGATAAGCTCCGGCGCGTTGTCGCCGCCCATGGCGTCCACGATGATTTTCATATCCAATCCTCCCTTGCAACGATCCCGTCGATCACGGCAAGGCTTCTGGCCGCAATGGCGAGGTTTTTCTCTTTCTTGTTCCGGATGCGGCTGTCCAGGCCCTCAATGATGCCGAAATTCACATTCATGGGCTGGAAATCGCCGCTGACCGCGCCGTTTTCCACATACAGCGCCAAAGCGCCGATGGCCGTGGTCCGGGGGAAGTTGATGGCCTCCTGCCCTTTGATGCGCCGGGCGGCTTCAATGGCCGCCAGCATCCCGCTGGCGCAGGACTCCACATAGCCCTCCACCCCCGTCACCTGCCCGGCAAAGGCGATGCGCTCCTCGGAGCGCAGCCGGTAGTACCGGTCCAGAATTTTGGGGGAATTGAGGAAGGTGTTGCGGTGCATCTTGCCGTAGCGCAGATACTCCGCGTTTTCCAGCGCCGGGATCATGCCGAAAACCCGCCGCTGTTCCGGGAAGGTCAGATGGGTCTGGAAGCCCACCAGATTGTAAACCGTTCCCTCAGCATTGTCCCGTCGGAGCTGTACCACGGCGTAGTAGCTTTCTCCGGTCTCCGGGTTCCGCAGGCCCACCGGCTTGAGAGGGCCGTAGCGCAAGGTATCAAAGCCCCGGCGGGCCATGACCTCCACCGGCATGCAGCCTTCAAAGACCCCCGCGTCCTCAAAGCCGTGCACATGGGCCTCCCGGGCCCCGGCAAGGGCGGCAACAAAGGCTTCGTACTGCTCCTGGTTCATGGGGCAGTTGATGTAATCCGCGTCCCCCTTGTTGTAGCGGGAGCCGAACCAGGCCTTGGACATATCGATGCTTTCAAAGGCGATCAGCGGAGCCGCAGCATCGAAGAAGTGGAGAAAATCCCTGTCCGGGCACCGCGCCGCAATGGCGGGGATCAGCGCATCGCTGGTCAGGGGACCTGTGGCCAGGATGACCTCTCCTTCGGGGATCTGGTCGATCTCCTGCTCCACGATCTCAATGTTCCCGCAGGAACGGATCTTATCGGTAATATACTGGGCAAAGGCCTCCCGGTCCACCGCCAGCGCGCCGCCGGCAGGCACCCGGTGCACCTCCGCCGCCTCCAGGATGAGGCTTCCCATCCGCCGCAGCTCTTCTTTCAGAAGGCCCACCGCGTTGGAAAGATCATCCCCCCGCAGGGAGTTGGAGCAGACAAGCTCAGCAAACAGCGGCGAAGTATGGGCCGGGCTCATGCGAAGGGGCTTCATTTCGATCAGCCGCACCTTCAGCCCCCGCCGGGCCAGCTGCCAGGCGGCTTCGGAGCCGGCAAGGCCCGCGCCGACCACAGTGATATCCGGCTTCATTCGCTCTTGTCCGCCTTCTTGGTGGTTTTTCTGGCGGCGGTGGTCTTTTTGGCCGCCGGCTTTTTCGCCGCGGTCTTTTTCCCGCTCGTTTCCTCCGCCTTGGTCTCGGCGGCTTCGCCCTCTTCGCTCTTGGCGGCACGGCGGCGGTAGCCCCGCTTATCCTCGGGCAGGAAGCTGGAGCATTCCTCGTTGATGCAGAAGCTCTTGCGCTGGCCCTTGCCGGAGAGCTTGAACATGGTCTTGCCGCAGTCCGGGCAGATGTCCTTGGTGGGCACATCCCAGGTCATGAAGCCGCAGTCCTTGTTCTTCTCGCAGGCATAGAAGGGGTAGCCCTTGCGGCTGGTGCGCTTGAGCATACGGCCGCCGCACTTGGGGCACTTGCCGGGCATCTCCACCACGATGGGCATGGTGAAGGAGCACTCGGGATAGCCCGGGCAGGCCAGGAAACGGCCGAAACGGCCGGATTTGAACACCAGGTTCTTGCCGCAGTTGGGACAGATCTCCGCGGAAACCTCATCGGGGACCTTCAGATGGATGCCCTGCAGGGCCTCCTCGGCCTTATCCAGAGAAACGGTAAAGCTGCTGTAGAAGTCCCCCAGAATGCTCTTCCACTGGGCCTCGCCCTCTTCTACCTTGTCCAGGTCGGATTCCATCCGGGCGGTGAACTTCACGTCCACGATGTCCGGGAAGCGCTCCTCCATCAGGCCGTTCACGGTCTCGCCCAGAGGCGTGGGCCGCAGGTACTTGCCTTCCTTCACCACATATTCACGGGCGGTGATGGTGGTGATGGTGGGGGCGTAGGTGGAGGGACGGCCAATGCCCTTTTCCTCCATGGCCCGGATGAGGGTGGCCTCGGTATAGCGGGAGGGAGGCGCGGTGAAGTTCTGCTCCGTTTTGAGCTCCTTCAGGTTCACGATCTCGCCCTCGGTCAGCTCCGGCAGGGGCTTCTTCTCCGGCGTCTCGTCCTCTTCCCGGTTGTCCTCGTACACGGCGGTATAGCCGGCGAACTGGATCTGGGAGTGGTAGGCCCGGAAGGTATAGCCCTCGCAGCCGATGTCCACGGTGATGTTGTCATAGACGGCGTTGGCCATCTGGGAGGCGGTGAAACGGCCCCAGATCAGACGGTACAGGCGGTACTGCTCGCCGGTGAGGCTTTTGCGCACCCGCTCCGGCGTCAGGGACGGGATGGAGGGGCGGATGGCTTCGTGGGCATCCTGGGCGTTGGAGCCGGTCTTGTAGCGGCGGGGCTTGCCGTAATAGAAATCCTCGCCGTAATGTTCTTTGATAAAGCTGCCCGCGGCAGCCAGCGCGTCCTCGGACAGGCGCAGGGAGTCGGTACGCATGTAGGTGATCAGACCCACGGTGCCTTCGCCCTCGATATCCACGCCTTCGTACAGCTGCTGAGCGATGGACATGGTGCGCCGGGGGGTCATGCCCAGCCGGCGGGAGGCCTCCTGCTGCAGGGTGGAGGTGATGAAGGGGGGCGAGGGGCTGCGCTGCTTTTTGCCATGGCGCACGGACTCGATCTTGAAGGGCTTGCCCTCCACGGTCCTGACCACCTGCTGCACCGCCTCCTCGTTGGGAAGCTCGGTTTTCTTATCCCCCACGCCGTGGAAGGCGGCGGCAAACTGTTCGCCGCTGTCCTTGGTCAGGGTGGCGTTGATATACCAGTATTCCTCGGGCACGAAATTCTTGATCTCGTTTTCCCGGTCAATGACCATGCGGGTGGCCACGGACTGCACCCGTCCGGCGGACAGGCCCTTGCGGACCTTGCGCCACAGAAGGGGGCTCAGCTTATAGCCCACGATGCGGTCCAGAATACGCCGGGCCTGCTGGGCATCCACCAGGTCCTGGTCGATGTCCCGGGGATTGGCCAGTCCTTCCCGGACCACGTTTTTCGTGATCTCGTTGAAGGTGATGCGCCGGGCTTTCTCGTTGGGCAGCTCAAGAAGCTCCTTCAGATGCCAGGAAATGGCCTCCCCTTCCCGGTCCGGGTCGGTTGCGAGATACACGGTGTTCGCGCTGTCGGCGGATTTCTTCAGGTCGGCAATGACGGCTTCCCGGCCTTTCACGGGCTGGTAGTCCGGCTCAAAGCCGTGCTCCAGGTCCACGCCCATGGTGTTTTTGGGCAGGTCCCGCAGATGTCCCATGGAGGCCACGACCTTATACTCATTGCCCAGGTATTTTTCGATGGTGCGCGCCTTGGCGGGCGACTCCACGATCACCAGATCTTTTTTGGCTTTTGCCATGTGCTTCGTTATCCTTTCGTTGTATCAAGAGAAAAGCGTTTGCCGCTTCCCTGCCGGACAAGGCCGGCGATCTGCAGCATGGTCAGCGCCCCGGAAACCTCCCGGGGGCTCAGACCGGTTTTCTCTATGATGTCCTCCGCAAGCATATCCGGCTCTGTCAGGGCCAGGGCCACCGTCCGCCGGGGCTCGGGAAGCTTTTCTATTTTTTCTCTTAGGCCAATATAAAGCAGGTCCTTTGGCTTGTCAATCTCTTTTTTAAATTGAGTGGGGCTCGTTTTTGCTTCCAACGGGGCAAAACCGGGGACATAATGGGCCATCACATCCTCCCCGCCCACAATGGGCTCCGCCCCCTCCCGGATAAGCCGGAGAGTCCCGGCACAGGCCGCGGCGTCCGCATTGCCCGGCACGGCAAACACATCCCGGTTCTGCTCCAGGGCGTGCGCCGCCGTATCCAGCGAGCCGCTGCGGGCCGGTGCCTCCACCACCACGACCCCCAGACTCAGCCCCGCAATGATGCGGTTGCGGCATTTGAAATCCGAGGGGAAGGTGCGCATCCCCGGCGGGTATTCGCTCACCAGCGCCCCCACCGTGCGCACCTGATCAAACAGGGGCTTGTTGATTTTGGGATACACTTCGTCAATGGCCGTGCCAAGCACGCCGATGCTGCTGCCGCCGGCACGAATGGCCGCCTCCATGGCCAGACTGTCCACACCCTCGGCCAGACCCGAAACCACAAGTCCGCCCGCTTTGGCGATATCGGCCCCGATGCGCAGGGCCATTTTCTGCCCGTAAGGCGTGACCTTCCGGGTACCAACCACGGCCACCGCCGCCAGATCGTCCACCGGTGGAAGCGTTCCCCAGACATAGAGGACCGCCGGCGGCGCGGGAATGTTCCGCAGCCGCTCGGGATAATCCGCGTCCTGGAGCGTCAGAATGCGGATCCCCTTTTCTTCGCACACGGAGAGGATGCGGCTCACCCGCTCCATGCTCTTGTCCATGAGCTTTTCCGCTTCCTTCTCCCGGATGCCGGGACAGGCCAGCAGCTCGTCCTTTTCCGCAAAGAAGATCTTGTCCGGCCCGCCCATGGCCTTGAGAAGCTTTGTTTTCTGCATGGGCGTAAGATATGGCACGCTGGAAAACCAGAGCCAGTATTTCGTCCTTGCCATCAGCGCTTCAGCTCCCACATACAGATGGCCGCCGCCACCGCCGCGTTCAAAGACTCGGCGCATTCCTGCATGGGAATGATGATATGCCCGTCGCAGAGCCCCAGAAGTTCTTCGCTCAGGCCCTTGCCCTCGTTGCCGATGGCGATGGCCACATTTCTGCCCGGAAGGCTCCGGATGTCTTTCGAGCTTTCCGAAAGGGCCGCGCCGTACAGCGGCAGGCCGCCCAGCGCCTCTTTCAGGCCGCTCACATCGCATTTAAGCACATTCTGCCGGAAGATGGCCCCCATGGTGGCCCGCACCGCTTTGGGCCCCCAGGGGTCCGCGCAGGCCCCGCAAAGGACGACCCGGTCGATCCCCAGGGCATCCGCCGTGCGCAAAACCGTTCCCACATTCCCCGGGTCCTGCACATTTTCCAGCACGATGGCATTTTGCGCCCCGCCGGGCTTCGCCCCCGGCAGCGCCACGGTGAACACCGGACCGTCGCTGTTTTTCAGCGGCGACACATAATCCAGGATCTCCTTGGTCACCACCCGGTGCGGCAGTCCTTCCGCCGGTTTTGTCCAAAGAAGCATCGTCACCCTGGCCCCGGCGGACAGTGCTTCCTCCAGAAGCTTTTCCCCGGCGCACAGAAACTCCCCCGCCGCCCGGCGGCTTTCCCCGTCGGCGCCGAGAGCATGAAAATGCTTCACGATATCATTTTGTCGGGAACGAATGATCTCCATTCCGTTTCCTCCGTTTTTAAACACAAAGTTTCATTTCTTTATATATCTTTATCTGGTTAACCACCATATACCATAATAAAAAGAAAATCAAGCCCCCGGCATAAAGAAAGCCTGCGTATGTTTCCATACGCAGGCTTTTCAGACTGTCGATGCCCTGCGAAGCCCGGGCAGGGCAAGCCGCCCGGCGGGGCCGGGCGTAAATCCGCGGGGCCATGGGCCCCAAGGATTATGCCGGCCGAATTCACTTCGGCCGAGCAGATCAAATCAAGCTTGAAAAAAGCCCGCTTGCGGGCTTTTTTGACAAGCTGAAAGCCTGCGTATGTTTCCATACGCAGGCTTGTTTCTTGAATCAATAAAGCTTCGCGCCGGCGGGGATGTGGTCGTCCACCATGAGCAGGTGGAGCTTTTCCTCGCCCTCTTCGCTGTGGATGGCCGACAGCAGCATGCCGCAGGAATCGATGCCCATCATGGGCCGGGGCGGAAGGTTGGTGATGGCAATGAGGGTCTTGCCGATCAGCTCTTCCGGCTCATAGTAGGCATGGATGCCGCTGAGGATGGTGCGGTCGGTGCCGGTGCCGTCGTTGAGGGTGAACTGCAGAAGCTTCTTGGACTTCTTCACCGCCTGGCAGTCCAGCACCTTCACCGCCCGGAAATCGGACTTGCTGAAGGTTTCAAAGTCCACCATGTCGGCAAACAGGGGTTCGATCTCCACCTTGGAGAAGTCGATCACCTCCGGCTTCTGCTCCGCAGCAGGGGCAGCTACAGCCTTCTCTTCTTTCTTGCCTTCATCCAGGGGCTTCATGGTGGGGAAATGTTCCCCCTCAACTTTACCCTTGTTCAAGATTGCTCGTCCTCCTG
>CAZSAX010000036.1:0-16804 GCA_964605075.1 uncultured Oscillospiraceae bacterium | reverse complement strand
GCCGGCGCGAATCTGCGCCTCAAACTTGGGCACGACACTGCCATGGCTGCCCAGCACGTTACCAAAGCGAACGGCAGTAAACTGGGTGTGCTTCTGGCGGCGCTGCATGGCTTCGATGATGATCTCCGCCATACGCTTGGAAGCGCCCATCACATTGGTGGGATTGACCGCCTTGTCCGTGGAGATGAGCACCATCTTTTCCGCCCCGTAGCGGTCCGCCATGACGGCGGTATTGAGGGTACCGAAGACGTTGTTTTTCACCGCCTCCATGGGGCTGTCTTCCATCAGGGGCACATGCTTGTGAGCCGCCGCGTGGTAGACCAGCTGGGGCCGGTATTTGGCAAAGAGCTGATCCATCCGGGCCTCGTCCCGCACAGATCCGATGAGCACTTCCATGGAAAGATTCGGATACTTCCGCCGCAGCTCCTGCTGAATGTCATAGGCATTGTTTTCGTAAATATCGAAGATAATGAGGAGCTTGGGCTCCAGAGCCGCCAGCTGCCGGCACAGCTCGCTGCCGATGCTGCCGCCGCCGCCGGTGACGAGGACCACCTTTCCAGCCACAAAGTCCCCGATCCCCTCGCTGTCCACCTTCACAGAATCCCGACCCAGCAGGTCTTCGATCTGCAGTCTCCGTACGCTTTGGATGGAAACATCGCCGTTGACCAACTGGTACAGCGCCGGTACCGTCTTGACCTCACAGCCCGTCTGCTGGCAGATATCCAGGATCTCCCGGCGCACCGAGGGCTCCGCCGCCGGAATGGCAAAAACGATCTCCTCCACCTTGTACTTGAGCACAGCTCCAGCAATATCGTAGCGATTACCTACGATCTTTACCCCGCGAAGTTCCCGCCCTTTTTTACTGTAGTCGTCGTCCACAATGCACACAACCTCATTGGCAGACTTTTCGCTGCTCTGGAACTCCCGGAGAATGGTAGCTCCCGCCATGCCGGCACCAATAAGCATAGTGCGCTTCTTCTCCTGGCTGGATTCATGGCGCATTTCCCAAATCATTCGGTAAAGAAGCTTCAGTCCGCCGATGAAGATCACCAGGAACATTCCGTTCAGGACAGGATAACTTCGGGGCATATGCATATCCAGGAAATACATCACAAGAATCATGCTAAGAACCGATACCAGGCAGGCCCACACGATCCGCAGCAGCTCCCGCAGTCCCGCAAACTGCCATATGCTGGAATAACACTTGAACAGCGCCAGGAACAGGATCGTCGCTACAATCTGCATAGGCAGCGCCCGGGCCGCCGTTTCCAGAAAGCCCGATGTCTGCACCGCAGACCAGCTGATCTCAAAGCGCAGCAGCAGCGCACTGGCGCTGGCCAGCACAACGCAAAGGATATCGATCAGGACCTGGGCCAGCACCCACAACCGGTGTCCAACGCTGTATGTACTCATCTGTTTTTCTTTCATGCCGTCTCCCAAAAATCAGCCTTTCGACAGGATGCACCCCTCCGCCGCATATAGGCCGAAAAACACCAATTTATATTTAAAGTATTATAATCCATCCATAATAAACTTTCAAGCTTTTGTCTCCATTTACGAAGCAAAAAACGACAACGTTCCCACTGCATCGCCCGCGCGGCCGCCGCCGGCACTTTCCCGACGGCTTTTGTTTGCTTTTTTGCCCGAATCGTTTATAATAGTTTTATTTTACCGCGTTATCATCACATCATCACCAAAAAGGCAGGACCGTATATGCCCGTTTACATACTCTCACTTCTTCTTGGCTATCTTCTCGGCTCGGTGAGCATTGCCGTTCTTCTCTCCCGCGCCCGCTACGGCGGCGACGTCCGTACCCAGGGCAGCGGCAATGCCGGCGCCACCAACGTGGCCCGGGTCTTTGGCATGAAAGCCGGTCTCATCACCCTTCTGGGCGACATGGCCAAAACCGCCTTATCCGCCCTCTTCGGCTGGCTTCTGGCCGGCCCCGACGGGCTGGCCCTGGCCTGTACCGCCTGCATCGTGGGCCATTGCTTCCCGGTGTTCTTCCGTTTCCGGGGCGGCAAGGGCGTGTCCGTGGGCGCCTGCATCGCGCTGCTGCTCGATTTCCGGATGCTTCTGATTCTGCTGGCTCTGTTTGTGATCCTGTTTCTCCTGTTCCGGCGGGTCTCCCTGTGCTCCATGGCCGCCGCGCTGAGCTATCCGGGCCTGTATTATCTTTTCAACCCCAGCCTGGATCTGCGTTTCTGGCTGTGCTGTTTCATCGGCGCGCTGGTCTTTTTCCTGCACCGGGGCAACCTGATGCGGCTGATCCGGGGGGAAGAGCCCAAATTCCGTCCCGGTTCCCGGGATTAAGCAAGAACTAAAGGACATTTCTCATGAGTAATATATCCATTCTCGGCGCCGGCACCTGGGGCATCGCCCTGGCCCGGATGCTTGCCGTCAACGGCCACAGAGTCTCTGTGTGGGCCCGGCGTCCGGAAACCCTGCAGCAGCTGGCAGCCAAACACCGTCACCCTCATCTGCCCCAGGCAGAGCTTCCGGAATCCATCCTTTACGCCCCCGATCTGGCGTTCCATGCCCGGGAAGCGGAGCTTCTGGTATTCGCCGTTCCTTCGGTGGCCGTGCGGGAGACTGCCCGGCAGCTGGCGCCCCATATCGACCACAGCGTTCTGATCGTGGACGCCGCCAAGGGCATTGAGCCCGGCACCCTGCTTTCCATGACCGCCGTCATTGAAGACGAGATGAAAAAGGCCCGGAAAGCCCATCTGGTCCGTCTGGCGGCGCTTTCCGGCCCCACCCACGCCGAAGAAGTCTCCCGGGACATGCCCTCGGCCATCGTGGCCGCCAGCCGGGATGCCGACGCCGCCGAAACCGTGCGCCGGATCTTCGGCAATCCCGCCATGCGCGTCTACGCCAGCGACGACCTTCAAGGCGTGGAGCTCTGCGGTGCGCTGAAAAACATCATCGCCCTGGCCGCCGGCATTTCCACCGGCCTCGGCCACGGCGACAACGCCAAGGCCGCCCTGGTCACCCGAGGTCTGGCGGAGATCGCCCGACTGGGTCAGGCCATGGGCTGCCGTCAGGACACCTTCATGAGCCTGGCCGGCGTGGGCGACCTGATCGTCACCGCCACCAGCCCCCACAGCCGCAACAACCGGGCCGGCTTTCTCATCGGCCAGGGCCGCAGCGCCAAGGAGGCGGAAGCGGAGCTGGGCATGGTGGTCGAGGGCCTGAACGCCCTGGACGCCGCCATGACTCTGGCGGAAAAATACAGCGTGGAAATGCCCATCACCTTTGCCGTCAACGCCATCGTCCATGAAGGAAAAGACGTTCAGCAGGCGGTGGATGAGCTGATGCTGCGGGGCACCTGACAAGCGCATAAAACAAAAAAGCTGCCTTACGGCAGCTTTTTTAAGCTATTGGATCTGCTCGGCCGAAGTGAATCCGGCCGGCATAATCCTTGGGGCCCAGGGCCCCGCAGATTTACGCCCGGCCCCGCCGGGCGGCTCGCCCTGCCCGGGCTTCGCTGCGATCTATCTGCCTGCTTCTTTGACGGTCTCAGCAAAAAAAGCTGCCTTACGGCAGCTTTTTTTGCTTTGTCTCGGCATTTTTCTCTTCCGGCGCCCTCATCGGCAGCGCCACCGTAAAGCAGGTGCCGGCGTCGTTGCTGGTCACGCTCACCGTCCCGCCGTGCAGCTCCACAATGCGCCGCACCAGCGTCAGTCCCAGGCCATTTCCGGCCATGGCATGGGAGACGTCCGCCTGATAGAATTTGTCAAACAGGCGCGCCAGCACCTCCGGCGCAATGGCGTCGCCCTCGTTGCGGAAAGCGAACCACGCCGTTTCCCCCTCCCGGCGCATGGATATCTCTACCTGCGCCCCCCGGGGCGCAAACTTCACCGCGTTGTCCAGCAGGTTCAGCCACACCTGATCCAGCATGCCCTCATTGCCCCAAAGATGGATATCCTCTCCCTCCAGGCCCACTTCCAGCGCCTTTTCCTCCCATTTCTGCTGCAGAAGGATGATGTTCTGGCGGATCTGCTCGCCGGTGTTGACAAGACTCTTGTCGGAAACAATGGACTGTTTTTCCACCTTGGAAATCGACAGAACGTTGGTAGCCAGGGTGGAGAGTCGGCCGGACTCCCGGATAATGGTATCCAGATATTCCTCCCGCTCCTCCGGGTCCGGCTCGCCGTATTTCAGCATCTCCGCAAAGCCCTTGATGGAGGCGATGGGTGTTTTGAATTCATGGGAAAAGCTGTTGATAAAGTCGGTGCGCAGAAGCTCGGTGTTTCCCAGTTCCTGGGCCATGCGGTTAAAGCTGTCCGCCAGCTCCGAAGCCTCCGGCGACCAGCTCATTTTCAGCCGCACGGAGAAGTCCCCGTCCGCCAGGCGGTTGGTAGCCCGGATCACATTGCGCAGGGGCTGCAGGGGGAAGCGGCTGAGGAAATACGACACAAACGCACCCACCAGCACACTGGTGATCAGCAGTACCACCACCGGCAGCAGTGGCCGGGAATAGACCGGGAGATTGATAACGCCCCGCCGCATCAGAAAAACATAGCTTAAACCCACGATCAAAGAGGTGATGATAAGGATAAGCACCACCACGATCGTGAACAGCAGCGACAGGCCAAAGCGCTCCCAGAAGTGCTTTTTCAAGCCTTCACCACCGCCTTGTAGCCCACGCCCCGCACCGAGACCAGATCGATCTCCGGATATTCCTCCAGCCGCCGGCGCAGCCGGGCAATGTGGACATTGACGGTATTGTCCGCGCTTTCGGAATCCATGCCCCAGATCTCATCCATCAGCTGCAGCCGCGTAAAGATGCGCCCGGGATAGGACAGCAGCAAAAACAAAAGCTGAAATTCCTTGGGGGGCAGTTCCTGCTCGATACCGTCTTCCCCCCGCATGGTGTAGGTATCGTAATCCAGCGTCAGCCGGCCCACCGTGACCTTGCGCCGGTTGATGATCTGGGAGCGGCGCAGAAGCGCCTTCACCCTCAGAAGCATCTCCTCCAGATCCACTGGCTTTGTCATGTAATCATCGGTGCCGGCCAGAAAGCCCCGCTTTTTATCCTCAGGAAGCTGCCGGGCCGTGACCATGAGAATGGGCGTCATGACCTCCGCTTCCCGCAGCGTGGCTGCAAATTCATAGCCATCCATTTCCGGCATCATCACATCCAGCAGGATCAGATCCACATGGGCCTGATCCATGACCTCCAGGGCTGCGCGGCCGTTTTCGGCCGTCATCACGGAATAGCCCTCCCGGCGCAGCACGGTTTCCATCAGCCGCCGGGAATCCCGGTCATCTTCTACCACAAGAATATGAAACAAACGGCCCACCTCCTGTCTATGGGTTGATTATAACATACATAGCATAAATGCGTAAACTGTGGGAAAACGTCAAAAAGTTTTTCCCCGCTTAATTCTTCTGCGTTATGCTGAAAAGCCATGGACAATTCATAAAAACTTTTATATAATCAGATAATACCGCACCGCCAAAACCCTTCATTCTGCCAAAGTCAGGAGACACCGCCTTGCCGAATCCAAAGAGAAAACATCTGTCCCGCATTTCCCGGCTCCACTATGTGCGCCTGGTTTACCGTTCGGCGCTGTTTCTTGCCGCGCTGGTGGTCTACATCATCAACCACTTCCAGCAGGCTGACCGGCCTTTCGGGGATTGGGAACACATGCCGGTGATCCTGATGGTCATCTGGATCGTGTTCGCCTATGAGATGATCTGCCGTTTTTTCCCCTCCCGATACGAAAGCATGGGCTGCCAGAAGCAGTTTCACATAAACCACGAGCCCCAGGACGAGCCCCGCCCCATCCCCGATACCGGAAAAAGCACCGCCGCGGTGTTCTGGGTCTGGATCGGCCTCAACGGTCTTATCGCCCTCGGCTATTTTCTGGGCCTTTATGATGCGGGCGTTCTGATCCTCATCGCCCTTTTCTATTCCGTGTGCGACATGATCTGCATCCTGTTCTTCTGTCCCTTCCAGACCTGGTTTATGAAGAACAAATGCTGCGCCAACTGCCGCATCTACAACTGGGACTATGCCATGATGTTCACCCCCTTCCTGCTGGTGCCCCACTGGTTCACCTGGAGCCTGCTGACTCTGGCGCTGGGCCTTCTGGCCGGCTGGGAGATACGCTTCCGGCGGCATCCGGAGCGCTATTTTGAAGCCACCAACAAAAAGCTGGCCTGCGCAAACTGTCCGGAGCATCTGTGCCACCACAAAAAGCAGCTCCACCAGTTCTGGAGGAAAAACAGGGACATTTTCCAGCTTCCCAAAAACAGCTTCCCCAAGCCGGCAAATTCTTTCTCCGCGCCGCCGGAAAAAAGCAAAAACTGACAAACGCCGCCTTCGGGCGGCGTTCTTTTTGTTTGACAAATACCCCCCAGGGGTATATAATACAAATACCCCCCAGGGGTATATTCCGAAAGAGGGTCATACTATGGAAAACCGCTGCTGCCACTGCAAGACCACCGTCCGCCCCGAGCCGGAGCGCAAAAAGCTCATTCACCGCCTCAACCGCATCGAAGGCCAGATCCGGGGCATCCGGAACATGGTGGAATCCGACGCCTACTGCACGGACATCCTAACCCAGTCCGCCGCCGTGAGCGCCGCCATCAACGCTTTCAACAAAGAGCTCACCGCCAGCCACATCCGGGGCTGTGTGGCCCGGGACATCCGGGAAGGAAACGACGAAGTGATCGAGGAACTTCTGCAGGCTTTGCAGAAACTGATGAAATAAGGAGAACGCCATGCAGCAATATTCTGTCACCGGCATGAGCTGCGCCGCCTGCAGCGCCCGGGTGGAAAAGGCTGTGAGCCAGGTACCGGGTGTGACAAGCTGCGCCGTGAGCCTTCTGACCAACGCCATGGGTGTGGAAGGGACCGCCGCCCCCGAAGACGTCATCGCCGCCGTGGAGAACGCCGGCTACGGCGCCGCCCTCAAGGGCGCCGAAACCGCCCCCGGCACCACACAGGGAAGCGACTCCCTGGAAGACAAGGAAACGCCGGTCCTGAAAAAGCGGCTCATCGCCTCCCTGGCCTTCCTGGCCCTGCTCATGTATATCTCCATGGGCCACAGCATGTGGGGCTTCCCCCTGCCCGCCTTTTTTGAGCACAACCCCGTGGCCATCGCCCTGGCCCAGCTGCTGCTGGCCGCCGCAGTCATGGTCATCAACCAGAAGTTTTTTGTCAGCGGCTTTCAGAGCCTTTGGCACCGGGCGCCCAACATGGACAGCCTGGTGGCCCTGGGCTCCGCCGCCGCCTTTGGCTACAGCACCGTGCGCCTGTTCGCCATGACTGCCGCCGCGGACACCGCCGCCATGGAACATCTGCACGACCTGTATTTTGAATCCGCCGCCATGATCCTGGCCCTCATCACCGTGGGCAAGATGCTGGAGGCCCGCTCCAAGGGCAAAACCACCAACGCCCTGAAAAGCCTGATGGATCTTGCCCCCCAGAGCGCCACAGTGCTCCGGGATGGGATCGAGACCGAGATCCCCGTGGCCCAGGTGCGCAAAGGCGATATTTTCCTTGTCCGCCCCGGCCAGAGCATCCCCGTGGACGGCCTCATTCTGGAGGGCCACAGCGCCCTGAACGAAGCCGCCCTCACCGGCGAGAGCATCCCCGTGGACAAAGGCCCCGGCGACTCCGTTTCCGCCGCCACCCTGAACCAGTCCGGCTTCCTGCGCTGCGAAGCTGTCCGGGTGGGCGAGGATACGACGCTGTCCCAGATCATCCGCATGGTCAGCGACGCCGCCGCCACCAAGGCCCCCATCGCCAAAGCGGCGGACAAGGTCTCCGGCGTGTTTGTCCCCGCCGTGATCGCCATCGCCCTGGTCACCATCGCCGGCTGGCTCATCGCCGGCCAGAACCTGGGCTTTGCCCTGGCCCGGGGCATTTCGGTGCTGGTCATCAGCTGCCCCTGCGCCCTGGGTCTTGCCACCCCCGTGGCCATCATGGTGGGCAGCGGTCTGGGCGCCAAAAACGGCATTCTCTTTAAAACCGCCGCCTCTCTGGAGCAGACGGGCCGGGTCGCGGTGGTGGCCCTGGACAAGACCGGCACCATCACCCGGGGCGAGCCCCAGGTCACAGACATCCTGCCCGCAGAGGGCCTAACGGAAACCGAGCTTCTCTCCCTGGCTGCCGCGCTGGAGGCCCCCAGCGAGCATCCTCTGGCCCGGGCCATCCGGCAGAAGGCCGAAGAAGAACAGCTCTCCCTCCGTCCGGTGGACGATTTTGAGGCCCTGCCCGGAAACGGCCTGCGGGCCAGTTTTGGGGGAAAAACCCTCTGGGGCGGCAGCCAGAGCTTCATCCGCAGCATAATCCCCCTGCCTCCGGCCCTTCAGAGCGCCGCCGACACTTTGGCCGCCCAGGGAAAAACGCCGCTGTTTTTCACCCGGGAGGACAAGCTTCTGGGCCTGATTGCCGTAGCCGACGTCCTCAAAGAGGACAGCCCGCAAGCCATCCGGGAACTGCAGAACATGGGTCTTCGGGTGGTCATGCTCACCGGCGACAATGAGCGCAGCGCCCGGGCCATCGGCGAAAAAGCCGGCGTGGACGAGGTCATTGCCGGAGTTCTGCCCCAGGGCAAGGAAAACGTCATCCGAAAGCTTCAGCAGCAGGGCCCGGTGGCCATGGTGGGCGACGGCATCAACGACGCCCCCGCCCTCACCCGGGCGGACATTGGCATCGCCATCGGCGCCGGGGCGGACGTGGCCATCGACGCGGCGGACGTGGTTTTGGTAAAAAACCGCCTGTCGGATGTACCCGCCGCCATCCGTCTGAGCCGGGCCACCCTGCGCAACATCCACCAGAATCTGTTCTGGGCCTTCCTCTACAACAGCATCGGCATCCCCGTGGCCGCGGGCCTGTTCATCTCCCTGTTTTGCTGGCAGCTCAACCCCATGCTGGGCGCCGCCGCCATGAGCCTGTCCAGCTTCTGCGTGGTGTCCAATGCCCTGCGGCTGAACCTTTTAAAACCCCATGACAGCCGCCATGACCATAAAATCAAACAAAAACATAAGAAAGCAAAGGAGCAGCAACCCATGGAAAAAACCATGAAGATCGAAGGCATGATGTGCATGCACTGCGAAGCCCGGGTGAAAAAGACCCTGGAGGCCCTGGAGGGCGTGGCAGAAGCCAAGGTCAGCCACGAGACCGACAGCGCCATGGTCATCCTCAGCGCCCCGGTGGCGGACGAGATCCTGAAAGCCGCCGTGGAAGCCCAGGACTACAAGGTGCTGAGCATCCAATAAGGAACAAAGAAACCGCACAGCCTTGGCTGTGCGGTCAGCTTTTCAAAAAAGCCCGCTTGCGGGCTTTTTTCAAGCTTGATTTGATCTGCTCGGCCGAAGTGAATTCGGCCGGCATAATCCCTGGGGCCCAGGGCCCCCGCGGATTTACGCCCGCCCCCCCGGCGGGCGGCTCGCCCTGCCCGGGCTTCGCCGGGTTGGTTTCAGCCCAGAGCCACATCCAGCACCATCATCAGGGAGAAGCCCAGGGCGAAAAACAGGGTACCGATGTGCCCATGCTCCCCTTCCGACATTTCCGGGATCAGCTCTTCCACCACCACATACAGCATGGCCCCGGCGGAAAAGCTCAAAAGATACGGCAGCGCCGGCACCACAAGCCTTGCCAGAACCAGCGTTAAAAGCGCCCCGATGGGCTCCACCACCCCGGAGAGAACGCCGTAAGCAAAGGCCCTGCCCTTTTTCATACCCCCGCTTTTCAGCGGCATGGAGATGATGGCCCCCTCCGGCAGGTTCTGCAAGGCGATACCCAGGGCCAGGGCCAGGGCCGCCGCGGCGGAAACGCCGGTTTCTCCGGCCATCCAGCCTGCCAGCACCACGCCCACCGCCATGCCCTCCGGCAGATTGTGCAGCGCCACGGCCAGCACCAGCATGGAGGACTTTTTCAGATGGCATTCCATGCCCTCCGGACAGTCGCTGTTCATGTGCTGGTGGGGGACCACACGGTCCAGCACCAGAAGGAACAAAATACCCAGCCACAGGCCGATAAAGGCCGGCAGGAACGAGAATTTTCCCATGGCCGCCGACTGCTCCATGGCCGGGATCAAAAGGCTCCACACCGAGGCCGCCACCATCACCCCCGCGGCAAAGCCGGTGAGGGCCCGCTGGAGATTGCGGTGCATATCCCCTTTGAGAAGAAAAACCCCCGCCGCGCCCAGGATCGTGCCGGCAAAGGGCAGGAGCACGCCCTGCCATACCTGGATGGACATTGGATCACCTCATTTTAAGAACTATTCTTATTCTCGATCATATCAGACTTTTCCCCCTCCGTCAACCGCACAAGCATACCGCCCCACCGCCGCTTCATATAATCCAGCAAGTGACATGATGGGGAGTTGTGTATGAGAGACGACATCGGAGAGCGCGCCAGAAGCCTTGCCTTATACATAATCGAAAACGACGCCACCGTCCGCCAGGCCGCCAGCCACTTCGGTATCAGCAAATCCACCGTTCACAAGGACCTGGCGGAGCGTCTGCGCTATGTGGACCGTTCCCTTTACGCCGAGGCCCGGGCGGTGCTGGACAAAAACAAGGCCGAGCGCCATCTGCGGGGCGGTGAGGCCACCCGGCGCAAATACAAAAGCGAATAAGGAAAAGCCGCCGCTCCGGCGGCTTTTTTGCCGGTTTGGATCTGCTCGGCCGAAGTGAATTCGGCCGGCATAATCCTTGGGGCCAAAGGCCCCGCGGATTTACGCCCGCCCCGGCGGGCGGCTCGCCCTGCCCGGGCTTCGCAAAGCAAATCTTACTTTCTAAAAAGCTGCCCGTTGGCGGCTTTTTTGCATATTTGAAAAAAAGGCGCAAACACTAGCGCCATGGAACTGAAACGATTGGGAAAACAAAGCGTGAAGCTGAGCCTGCAGCCCTCCATTTCCGCCGCAGCCTGCGTGGGCGGGAAAAAGGAAGGAGAAGGCCCTTTGCGCAAATACTTTGATCTCATCAGCCCCGACAGCCGCTTCGGGGCCAAAAGCTGGGAAAAGGCCGAAAGCGCCATGCTCAGCAAGTGTTACGCCATCGCCTGCGACAAAGCGGGCATCAGCCCCAGCGAGGTGGAATACGTCTTTTCCGGCGACCTGCTGAACCAGTGCGCCGGCTCCGCCTACGCCATGCGGGACTGCGGCGCCCCCTATTTCGGCCTTTACGGCGCCTGCTCCACCATGGGCGAAAGCCTGAGCCTGGCGGCCATGGTGATCGACGGCGGCTTCTGCCACTGCGCCGCCGCGGCCACCAGCTCTCACTTCTGCTCGGCGGAGCGGCAATTCCGCTACCCCCTGCAATACGGCAACCAGCGCGCCCCCACTGCCCAGTGGACCGTCACCGGCGCCGGGGCCGTTATTTTACGCAGCGAGGGCCCCGGGCCCTATGTGACCCATATCACCACCGGCCTCATCACCGACGCCGGTGTCAGCGATATGAACAACATGGGCGCCGCCATGGCCCCGGCGGCCTATTCCACCCTTACCGCCCATTTTGAGGACACCGGCCGCAGCCCGGATTATTACGACGCCATCGTCACCGGGGATTTGGGCGTGGTAGGCAGCGACATTTTGCGGGATCTTTTCGCCCGGGACGGCATCCAGCTGGGCCCCCGCTATATGGACTGCGGCCGCCTCATCTATAACATCGCGGCCCAGGACGCCCACGCCGGGGGCAGCGGCTGCGGCTGCTCGGCGGCGGTCCTGTCCGGCCACCTGCTCCACGGCATGGCGGAGGGCTTTTGGAAAAAGCTGCTCTTTGCGCCCACAGGAGCCATGATGTCGCCGACGACCAACCAGCAGGGCGAAAGCATCCCCGGTATCTGCCATGCCGTGGCCCTGGAAACGGAGCGTGTGTAAAGCTATGTTTGTGTCTTTTCTGAAAACCTTTCTGGTGGGCGGGGCTCTTTGCGCCATTGCCCAGGTGCTCATCGACCGCACCAAGTTCACCCCCGCCCGGATTTTGACCGTGTATGTGGTGGCGGGCGTGATCCTGGGGGCCGCGGGCCTGTATCAGCCCTTTGCGGACTGGGCCGGAGCCGGGGCCACGGTGCCTCTGACCGGTTTTGGTAATCTTCTGGCCAGGGGCGTGCGCCAGGCCGTGGCGGAAAAAGGCCTTCCGGGCGCTTTCACCGGCGGTCTCACCGCGGCCGCCGGGGGCATCACCGCCGCTGTCTTTTTTGGCTTTCTGGCCTCGCTGGTATTCAAAAGCCGGGATAAATATTAAAAAACGGGAGGACGCTCGTCCTCCCGCTTAACGTTTCTGTTTTTACTTAATGGGGTACACCCAGCCGAAGGGATCCTCGGTCTGGCCCCACTGGATGCCGGTGAGGTCGTCGTAAAGCTTCTGGGTCACAGGGCCGATCTCGCCGTTGTTGATGGTATACTCCTTGCCGTTGTAGGCCAGCCAGCCCACCGGGGACACCACCGCGGCGGTGCCTCAGCCCCAGGCCTCTTCCAGGGTTCCGTTTTCCATGGCCTCCACCAGTTCATCCACGCTGATGCGCCGCTCCACAGGCTGCACGCCCTGGCTGGCCAGCAGCTCCAGGATGCTCTTGCGGGTGGTGCCGGGGAGAATGGAGCCGTTGAGCGCGGGGGTGACCACCTGGCCGGCGATCTTGAACATGATGTTCATGGCGCCCACTTCTTCGATGTACTTCTGCTCCACGCCGTCCAGCCACAGCACCTGGGTATAGCCCTTTTCCTCGGCCCGCTCGCCGGCGCGCAGGGAGGCCGCATAGTTGCCGCCGCACTTGGCAAAGCCGGTGCCGCCGCGCACGGCGCGGACGTCCTCAGACTCGATCATGATCTTCACCGGGTTGATGCCGCCGGAGTAGTAGCTGCCGGAGGGAGAGGCGATGACGAGGAAGCGGGCATGCTGGATGGAGTGAACGCCCAGGGTCTCGTCGTCACCGATCATAAAGGGCCGCAGATACAGGCTGCTGCCGAAGCCATGGGGCACCCAGTCCTGCTCCAGAGACACATAGGTCTCCAGGGCCTCCAGGGCGAAATCCGGGTCCAGCAGAGGCATGCTCATGCGCTCGGCGGAGTTATTCATGCGGGCGATATTTTCCCGGGGCCGGAACAGGCGCACACTGCCGTCGGCGGCCCGGTAGGCCTTCAGGCCCTCAAAGATCTCCACGCCGTAGTGCAGCACCGTGGAAGCGGGATGGATGGACAGATTTTCAAAGGGCACGATGCGGGCGTTGCTCCAGCCCTGACCCCGATTCCAGTCCATGACAAACATGTGGTCGGTAAATACTTTGCCGAAACCCAGCTTGCTCTCATCGGTGGGCTTGACCGCCGGATTGGGATTCTTTGTGATCTTGATTTCCATGGTCGTTCCTCCTGTATTATGCGCCGGCACAGGGCTATGGCAATCGCTATAGTTCGGTCAACGCGTAAATAATTTTGTTATAAAAAGTATTAAAGCACGATTTCCCACCCTTGTCAACGCATGAAAAAGCCGCGGAGCCAACGCTCCGCGGCCGGAATGCGGGAATCAGTTCACAGAGAACACCTCTGCCAGAACCGCCTCGCTATCGTTCATGTAGCTGTAAATCTCCACTTCCACGGGGCTGTCGCTGCGCAGGGCATAAATCTCGGTGCAGGTGATGGTTTCGCCGGGCTCGACCTCCACATCGTAGTACGAATCCTCATCGATCGACTCGTCGGGCCAGGTGATCTCCATCTCAATGCCGTCCTGGACAGCCCGGTAATAGGTGGCCATCCAGAAGCTGATGGCTTCGTCGCTGTTGTTGGTGAAGTCAAAGTACACCCGAATGGAGGGCTGGCCGTCCCAGTTGCTGACCAGATCATAGCCGGTGATGGCTATTTCGTAATCCTCATCGTAGGTACCGGCGCTGGGCAGATCGGTGCTGACATTGGTGATGGGCTCGATCTCCCAGTCCTGGGCCGGACGACCAGGAAGGTTTGCGGGGTCAAACACTGCCGTCACGCTGCCTTCCTCTTCCCACCAGTCCTGAATGGTGACGCTCACCGCGCCGCCGTCGGCCTTGTAGCTGTATTCTTCAATGCAGCGGATGGTCACGCCGGGACGCACCGCCAGCCAGTCGTTGCCGTACTCGGGCACATCATCCTCGCTGAAGTCATAGGTGGTCGTCAGCTCATAACCTTCCTGATCCGCCAGGATTTCCAGGTCTGCCATGGCGAATACGGTCTTGTTGGAATTGTTGGTGAAATCGTAGTAGACGCGGATGGCATCCTCATCGTCGATGTCCAGGAAGTGCTCCGCACCCACGATGGTCACATCATAGTTGCCGATGGTCGCGCTGACCGGCTCAAAATCCCCCTCGGGCAGATCCGCCGCGGGGCGAGCCACGCCCTCCAGCTCGAACACGTAGTCATACACGCCGCCGTAGTTGCCTTCGATCACGCCGTCGGCGTAAGTGCCGTTGAATTCATCGCCGTCCACATCAACGAAGGAGAACACGCCGCCTTCATAGCTCCATTCCATGGCATAGTCCGTGCCCTCATAGACCATGGTGCCCACGCCATCCTCTTCGATGATGATCCGGTCATCGTCGCAGTAATAGGACTCGTCGCCCTGGGTGCAAAGAACCGCCTGATACACGCCGGGCTCCACGTCGGGCCGGCGGATGGGCTCGGCGCCCAGCTCGAAGATGTAGTCATAGGTGTTGCCGTAGCAGCCTTCGATCACGCCGTCGGCGTAGGTGCCCTCGAACTCGTCCTCATCCTCGTCAATGAAGTAGAAGTCCTCGCCGTCCAGGGTCCATTCCATGTCGTATTCCACGCCCTCGAAGACGATGATGCCAATGCCGCCCTCCTCGATGATGATCTTATCCTCATCGCACCAGTACGTGTTCTCATCCTCATCGGCGCAGTAAATAGCCTGGTATTCGCCGGGCTCCACGGTGGGGATTTCTTCTTCCTCGCCGCCCTTCTTGCCGCTGCCCTTGTTGCCCTCCAGCTCAAAGACATAGTCATAGCCGTAGTAACTGCCTTCGATCACACCGTTTTCATAGGTACCCTCAAAGGTGTCGCCGTCCTGATCCTTGAAGCTGAAATCGCTGCCGGACAGCGTCCAGTCAAAGCTGTATTCCGCATCGCCGAAGTAGATCAGGCCGGTGCCGTCGGCGTTCACTTCCAGATACTCGCCGTCCAGGCCCGCGTCCTCACCCTTCTGGGTGCAGGCGGTGACCACATAGGTGCCGGTTTTGATATCCGCCGCCTCTCCGCTGCTGCCGCAGCCGGCAAACAGCCCCAGCAGCATCACCAGCGCCGCAAACAGTGCCAGAGTCTTTTTCATGTATCCTGCCTCCTCATTCTCACCCGCCGGAACCGACGGTTTTTTCTGTTTTGATTATACTCAATCCCTCTCTTCCCTGCAAGTATTTCCGGGCCGCCGAAGAAAAGAATTTCGGCGCTCCGGGGCCCGGAAAACGAAATATTCATTGACCTGTGCATATGCATTGTATTATAATAAAGCAAAAGTTAATTGCATGACAATTCCCCCGAAAAAACTGTTAATGGAGGATAACACATGGACTTCAAACTCTCCAAAGAGCACCTCATGCTCCGCCAGATGTATCATGATTTTGCGGAAAACGAGGTGCGGGATCTGGCTTCCGAAGTGGACGAAGAAGAGAAATTCCCCTGGGAAACCGTAAAGAAAATGGGCAAGCTGGGCATGATGGGCGTTTACTTTGAGCGCAAATACGGCGGCGGCGGCGCGGATATGCTGGCCTACGCCATGTGCATCGAAGAGCTTGCCAAGGTCTGCGGCACCACCGCGGTGGTGGTTTCGGCCCACACCTCCCTGTGCTGTGCTCCCATCCACCATTTCGGCACCGAAGAACAGAAACTGAAATACCTCCCCGATCTGCTTTCCGGCAACAAGGTGGGCGCCTTCGGTCTCACCGAGCCCAGCGCCGGCACCGACGCCTCCGGCCAGCAGACCACCGCGGTGCTGGACGGCGACCACTACGTCCTCAACGGCACCAAGGTCTTCATCACCAACGGCGGCGTGGCCGAGACCTTTGTGGTCTTTGCCATGACCGACAAGGCCAAGGGCAACCACGGCATCAGCGCCTTCATCGTGGAAAAGAGCTTCCCCGGCTTCTCCATTGGCCGGGAGGAGAAAAAAATGGGCATCCGGGGCTCTTCCACCACCGAGCTCATCATGGAAGACTGCATCGTCCCCAAGGAAAACCTTCTGGGCAAGGAAGGCCAGGGCTTCAAGATCGCCCTGCACACCCTGGACGGCGGCCGCATCGGCATCGCGGCCCAGGCCCTGGGCCTTGGCGAAGGCGCGGTGAACGAAGCTGTGAAATACACCAAGGAGCGCGTGCAGTTCGGCAAGCGCATCAGCCAGTTCCAGTGGACCCAGTTCCAGCTGGCCAACATGGCCACTCAGATGCAGGCCGCCCAGTATATGGTCTACGCCGCCGCCTGCGCCAAGGACGCCGGCGAAAACTACAGCACCCAGAGCGCCATGGCCAAACTCTTTGCCTCCGAGGCCGCCAACGACGTGGCCCGCAAGGCCGTGCAGCTGTTCGGCGGCTACGGCTACACCCGTGAGTATCCCGTGGAGCGCATGATGCGCGACGCCAAGATCACCGAGATCTACGAAGGCACCTCCGAGGTCCAGAAGATGGTCATCTCCGGCGGCCTGGGCGTGAAGTAATAGAAGGAGGTAGAATGCATTATGAAAATCATTGTCTGTGTGAAGCAGGTGCCTGACACCTCCGGTAAGGTGGCTGTTAAGGCTGACGGCACCATGGATCGTGCCGCCATGGCCACCATTTCCAACCCCGACGATATGAACGCTCTGGAGGGCG
>CAZSAX010000035.1:0-17006 GCA_964605075.1 uncultured Oscillospiraceae bacterium | reverse complement strand
CCGGTAATTTCCGGATGGTGGTCATCAACAACGATGAGATCATCTTCGATGTCCCGCTGAACAGCGCAGCTGAAGCCTTCATTTTTGAGGACATAAATGGCTCCTTCTCCGTCCATGTTGCCGGCGAAAGCGCCGCCGTTGAGTTTAATTTTTCTGTCAGCTGACGCAAAATCAGAATAAAGATCACAGACAGCATCTCAGAGCGAGGGGCGCAGATTGTCCCCGAGGATAACCTGCGTGAGCGGCAGTCCGATTCTTTGGAACGGCAAAACGGTCGGCGCTGTGAATCATGTGTTTATCAATGACTCTGCGTCTTTCGATATGAATGACAAGAAAACTGGGAGCTTGTTGCGATACTTCTTTGCAAATCCGTATTCGGAATAACAAAAGCACGGACTGGAATCATCGTTCCACTTCCGTGCTTTTTGGCGCTTGTAGGCTTTGGGGTTGGGTGGTATGCGGGTGACGGGGGTGTAGTGCAAAACACAATATAGAACATACAAAACCCGAGATAACCAAGTAGTTATCCCGGGTTCCGTCATAGGAGGTACATATGTCAACGCTTGTCAGACGATTGACTTCTTCAAATATTTAGCTTCGATCGAAATAAGGCGTGTCCTCAAAACCTTTCCCCTGCAGCCAGGCCACAAACTTGTCCAAAGACCTGCGAATGGTTTTCTGGAAAAAGCCTGACGTGCCAAAGCGGTGCACCAACCCGGGCGATACAGCATAGTAGAACTTCACAAATGCCCGCCCAAACATGCTTTTCCGCAGGTGGAAGTCCCGGAATCGACGAAGGGTCCATACTTCAGGACAGTCATAGGAACCGTAGACGGCGGTGGCTACATAGCAGCCGTCTGAGTTTCCGCCGCCACTATTTTTGCCGGAACTGCTGCGGGAACGGCTTCGGTCATGCCAGCCTTCCTCATATCCGGCATCATAGCATTCATCACAATAATCGTCGCAATATCCATCATGGTCGCTCATTTTATCTAAATCTCCTTTATATTATTCAGCGAAGAACTCCGCAAAAGAAACACCAAAGAATTCGGCCAATTCCTGAATGGTATCCACCTTATTGATGCCGCTGTTCACATAGCGGCTCACAGTTCGCAGTTCCAGACCATAGTCGTAGGCAAAGTCTTCCTGCGATGCATAATTCTCCTGAATCAGGCGCTTCAGGCAGGCGCCTGCTCTCAGCTTGAAGGTGATCTCATTCATGGCGGCCACTCACCATCGCCGCAATGTGGCGCATCGTTCGCATGGAGTCGCTATCGTCCCTGACTCCTACGCCGACAGGGACACTTACGCCGCCCTTGGCGACCGGGCCGCACAGCATCTTCAGCTTCTTCGCATACTCGCCGTCTTGCCCCAATTCTTTCGTTGTTTTGGGAACATAAGCATAGCAGGGCGTCAGGTTGTCATACGCGTCCCGCAACTGGACATAATGGAGCGCGTTTCCGATTTCAAGAACGGAGTCTTCTTCTGTGCTTAGCGGTCGATACTCCAGCGGCTCGGCATCGGCCCAGGCAAAACCGCAGTGGAAATTGTCTGCGGCCATGGCATGCTCCCGCATGGCGCTCTTTGCATAGGGTGCAATATTCACGAACTTCTGGACCATTTCCTTGTCTTCCAGAAATTCTGCACAGCGCCAGGGCATGATCATTTGATCCGGATCAAGCAAAAAACACTCCAGGAGCTGCTTTTTCCCCTCCTCTTGGAACAGTGGGATGAGAGCCTTTAGCGTGCGATAGTTGACTTTGTCAATGGCCTTGCACACGCGGTCTCTCATGCCCAGCTGTATGGCAAGGATATTGAATTCCCGGATTTCTTCCGGCTCGAGTTCGCCTTCGAAAGCTTTGTGGAACAGAGACTCTGCCCGGCCAACCATTTCAAACAGAGACTCCATCATCCTTTTCATCTCCGGGAATTGGCAGAAGGTGCTGGTGCGGATATGCAGATGCTTTATGCTCACGCCGTCATGGTATGTGCCGGGGACGGTTTTGTCGTATTCCTTATACATATTTAGGAGCCGGCGGCACACATCTTCTGTGTCAAATCGGCGCAAGTGTTTCTCAACCGCTTCGCCGCCAAAGATAGCTTCCATCACGCGGCGTTCTGCATAATTTGCTTTATAAAATGCATCGTTGTAAGCAACCTGAAACTGTTCGCGCAGATCAATGTAAGGGAATCGGTCCAGCCACTTATAAATCTCCTGCTCGTTCATGGACAGGAGATCTTCCACCTCTGCCCCCAGGATCTCCGCGGCCTGCTTCACCATGGACATATTAAATTCATCGCCATCCAGAAGGGGGATGATGTATTCCCCATAATCCTCGTCTACGCCACCAAAATACTTCCTGTACTGCAGTCCATAGTCTCGAAATGCTTTGTAGATGAAATGCTGGATCGTCTCGTTCTTTGTCATTTGCATCGCTCCTTCTCTGTGTGATGGCATCATAATACCATTGAGCGTTTTTTCTTTGTAGGACAGTTTTTGTCGTATCCAGTATAAGGGAATCTGTGATAAAAGTGTAGTAACAATAGCATTTTTTTAAATCAAATGCTATATTTGATTTCATATATCGAATGCAGTAGAATACTGTTGTTCAAAGGAGGGCAACGATCCTAATGGCACAAGCTACTCTCAAGCGTCGAATCAAGGGATATAATGTGGTCCCCATGAAAGGACTGAATCCCAAGGGCTTCAAACGTGAAGTGTATCTCACTAATTATAAGCATTCAAATTGCTTGATTTGCGAAAAACAATTGGTAGAATTCCTCAATTTTATTCCTATGAACGATACAGAGTGCCTTAAAGTCCCAGGTCAATACTGTCCCAAGTGCGACTTGTTCTTTGCCAATGCCCCAACTCTGCAAAGCATTATAGCTGCCTCCGAAACCCGTTTCCGTTCTGAGTATATAATTCCGGAGTATTCAGAGAAGATGCATCTTGCCAGATCGTGCAAATCCGCGGTGGCCATTTTTCACCTTAAGCAAATGGATGGAATCGAACACCGATCCGTTACTGTCGTATGCTCACGATTAGACCAAAATTATAATAAAGGTTTTTATCATTATACACATCCCATCGCGAGACAACTATTGCTCGAGTGGTCTCGCCAGAGCAAGTCCGTGCAGTTTGAGAGTTCGATCTATAGAATTCTGCGTTTTTCCTACATCGACAATGGTAAAACCGTTTTGAATAATCATATTGGCATTGATCGAATTGTACTTCGGGCCGGCGGTGGACTATACAATGGTCCTTTGAAAAGAAACACAGAATTGGTCGATATACTTCTTTTCTCTCCTTTTACCAATTGTCTTGAAGTTGCACATGCATCCTATGATCCAGCTAAAAAAGAATATTACATGGATGCCAAAGTATTTCGCCGGTTTATCCACCAATACGGAAATCCGGGCATTCCTGTATTGGCATACGGAAGTCGCCATCGCAACTCCGACACAATGCGCGAAGAGTCTTTTCTACACGCATATGGCTATACTGTGGCTCAAGATGCCTGCTTGTCCGATGCGGATCGGCACCTGATTCTAAGCGAAGTATTGGATCTTGGGTATATGTCTGCACACAGCATTTTATGTCTGCTTGACCACAACATCCATATGCACTCAGACTTCAAATACGAGAACGCCCGAAGATGTTGGGAAGATGACAAGAATTTCATAATGGGCTACAAAATAGATCCTACACGTTTTGTGGTATCAAATATCGGCACACAATTCTGAATAACAAAAGCACGGACTGGAATCATCGTTCCACTTCCGTGCTTTTTGGCGCTTATAGGCTTTGGGGTTGGGCGGCATGCGGGTGACGGGGTTCAGGCCGTTCCAGCTGCCCCGGCGCTTCTGATCCAGCTCTCTCTTCTTTTTCTTGGAGAGCTTCTCATAGGGAACAAACGTTTCCATTGGGATTCTCCTTTGCTGTGATTTGCAGGTCAATATAATACTCCGGCTCAAATTTGTCAATACACTCGCATATCCAAATTATATACAGGAGGTCCACGTCCCATCGGAGCGTGGACCGCCTGTTGGTTTGCCTCTTTTACGAGGTCCGAAATGGACAGGTTTTACATTTTATCGTGCAAAGGCTTATTGAATTTGTGTGATGACAAGGTGGGCGGAGACAGGCCGTGTGCCTCCCGCAAGGGGAGTAATGGTGAGTGCTGCCGCATTACCTGCGGGATTCCGCACGGTTAAAATGGAGTTGATCGAAGTTGTTGTCACGATGGCCAAGCCTGTGATTTGAGATGTGCCGGTCGCACGACCGGCTACCGTGTATGCCAGGTCCGCGCCGTTTAAGGTCAGGATTAATTGACCTGCTTCCGTTACACTTACCTGGAACAGCACCTGATAAGTACCAATTTGCGCCAGATTAAAGGAGCTCGGTCCGGTTCGGGCAATGTCCGAACCGCTGTTAGGTCCGTCCTGAGGAAAGCTGACATCCGTGCCTGGCGCCACTGTTGCGGCATTATCAGGCGGCATTAATGCATAGAAATCGGCAAAATTCAGCACGCCGCCGGCAGAGCCTTGAGGGCCAATGGGCCCGGTCTCGCCAGTAGGTCCCTGCGGGCCGGTGGGTCCAGTCGTGCCAGTAGGTCCTTGAGAACCAATGGGTCCGGTTGCGCCAGCGGGTCCCTGAGGACCGGTGGGGCCGGTCTCACCGGTGGGTCCCTGAGGGCCGATGGGGCCAGTCGCACCAGAGGGTCCTTGCGAACCAATGGGCCCAGTTGCGCCAGTGGGTCCCTGAGGACCGATGGGTCCGGTCTCACCGGTAGGTCCTTGGGGACCGATGGGTCCGGTCGCACCAACAGGTCCCTGAGGGCCAATAGGCCCGGTCTCGCCAATAGGTCCTTGAGGGCCAATGGGCCCGGTCTCGCCAGTGGGTCCCTGCGGGCCAATGGGTCCGGTCGCACCAGTGGGTCCCTGCGGGCCAACAGGGCCAGGAGGACACTTTACACAGCAGGAACAAGGATATTTTTCCTCGCTGCAAGGTTTTGACGGATGGTCATCCCCCCAGAGTTGGCTGCCATAATAGTGTTTATAGTTGGTGTCATTGCAAGGGTTTTGTTTGCTCATGATGATCCCTCCAAAAAGATTAGAAAATGAAGGACCCGTTACATGCTATGTTTCCCTATGGAAAATGACACCTATAAGCATCTCCGCCCCTTGGCTTTAGTCGGAAAACCACGTTCTGCGTGTCTCGGCATCGGTCGGAAGAAGCGAATACCCATTGGGCACGGTCAGAGGCGTATCAAAACCCGTGTTGGTAAATCCGGGAACGACATCGGCGGTTTTAATTCAGCAGATAGATGCCCAGGTTTAAATATCCGGCAAATGTGACCCACAACCAATAGGGAAGCATCAAATAGCCTGCGGTTTGGGAGATGCGATAAAACCGGCGGGTGGTTGCCCCAATAAGGAGCCATAAAAGAACGAGCCAAAGGAAGGAGAAAAAATAGAGGGACAGACTGAAGAAGAGAATCGACCAGAAAAAGTTGACAGCCAACTGCAGTCCATACAGCCACAGTGCGTCGCTGATGAGCGCTTGTGCTTTTGTGGATGTGAGAACCAGATAGGATGCAATTCCCATCAGGACAAACAAAAGTGTCCACGCCACGGGGAAGAGCCAGCCCGGTGGGGACAGCGGCGGTTTGTTAAGGCCTGCGAACGCGTCCATGCTCCCCCGGGTCAGCCAGGCAGAGATTCCGCCGGCTGCAAGCGGGATGGCAATACAGATAAGAAGTTCCCGTAGTCTTTGTTTCAAATAAATCACCTCGCAGGGTCATCTTATGAAACTTCATATTGCTTCATGTGCCCGGCTTATAAAATGTCTCGGCGGGTGAAAATGCATCTGCGGGTGTTTCCGGAAAGGCGAGGGGGGCGTGTATGATTGCCTGGGTTTTAGCCAGAATATAGAGAAAGGGGGAACGGTGCATGAGGTTTCTGGCGCTTTGCCTGACGGCGTTGGGCTCATTTGGGGTATTGTTTTTGACGGCCAAGCTGATCGGACATAAACAAATTGCCCAGCTGGATTTTTTTGATTATATCACGGGGATAACCATTGGTTCCATTGCGGCTGAGATGGCCACCGAGTTGGAGGAACCCTGGAAGCCACTCGCGGCGATGATCATATACGGCGGCGTTACTCTGTTGCTGAGCGTCATTTCCAACAAGTTTCCCAGATCGCGCAAGTATCTCAACGGCACACCTACGATCCTTATGGATCACGGAAAGCTGTATAGAGAAAACCTGAAAAAGGCCAGACTGGATTTGAGTGAGTTTATGGTCATGTGCCGACAGCAGGGATACTTCGACCTGACAAATATTCAGACGGCTGTTTTTGAGTATAACGGAAAACTTACGATCCTCCCGGTAAGCAGCCAGCGTCCTGCGACGCCCAAGGACATGGATCTGGCCCCGGAACAGGAATTGCTCTTTACGGAGCTGATCATGGATGGCTGTATTCTGGAGAATAATCTGAAACGTATGGGGCTGGATCGGACCTGGCTGGACAGGCAGTTGAAACAGCGCCATATCCGCTCGGCAAAGGACGTTTTTCTGGCGGTATGCGACCGGAATCAGAAGTTTGTTCTTTATGAGAAAACCACGACGAAAACGGATGTTTAGACTTCACAATTGCGACTGAAAAAGTAGCAGGCATACATGTCTCAGCCGGATAGGATGGGGGATACCAACTCGGGAGACTCCACGGCCGGGGAATCTGCGCCGCTGGAAAAGCGAATTGGGAAAGTGGCTGCCTGCGCCATGAGTGCCGGAGCGGCAGCGACTGAAAACAAAAAACCTTCTGCCAAAGCAGAAGGTTTTTGCTGTTTATTGCGTTTGTTCCAAAAGATTGTTTGTTATGGTCCGAAGGCTTTGGGGCAGCCGGTAACAGGGGCTGCCGGCGCTTTCCAAGGAAGAGGAAAAGCTGCCGTAGTTGGTGTCGGCATACATGCCCGGCACCGCGCCGTTTCCAAAGTCGATCCAGAGGCCGTTCAGGCCCTCCAGGGCGCGGCTGTTTTCCACCGAACGATATTTGTCCGCATCCAGCGCGGCGTCCAGAAGCTGTTGGAGGGTCTGGCGGTCGGTGATGACCAGGGGCTCTTCCGGGCTGCGGTCAAAATAGCCGTCGGAATAAATACGAAGCTCCGTGATGTTATCCCAGCAGCAGCTTCCGTCTGTCAGATAAGGAATGTCAGATTTCCGGCTGCAGGCGGTGAGGCACAGCAGGAGTGCGAGAAAGGGAAGAAGCCATTTTTTCATGCGGTGAGATCCTTGGTTTTGGGTCGGGAAAGGCGGCGGGCGGCCGGCTTTTCCACCAGACAGGTGCCCAGAACCGCGGCCAGAAAGGCACAGAGAAAGGCAAGGGCAGTGTAACGGTTTTGCCAGGGCTGTTCATAGGCTAGGTTGGGCATTTCGGATTCGTAGGACGGCAGGTGCCAGTCCACCAGGCGGCGGGCCAGATGCTGATGCCAGATGTAGAAGTTGTAGGAAATGCCGGAAAGAAACCGGGTGAGCCGGTTGCCGGCGGCTTTCTGAAGAGGATCGGGCGCCAAAGAGCCAAACAGCAGGAAGCCCCCGGCGAGCAGTGCCAGCGGCAGCCGCCAGAGCATCTGCATCTGCTTGGCGTCCTCGCCCAGCTTTTGCAGGTACAGCACTTGCAAAATGCACACGAAGCAAAGCCCGGCAAGCAGCGCAAAGGGCCAGCGGCGGGGGAGGTGCCGGGACTCCAGCCGGGCATAGAGCCAGGCGGCAAACATGCCCACGGCATAGACGTCCAGCAGCACCGGAAGCTGGCTGCCCCAGAAGTTCAGGTCGCCGTTCAAAAGTGCCAGTGCCCGGAACAGAAGGCCAAGCGCGGCCAGCAGCCCGCAGGTGGCCAGCGGCTTGCGGCAGAAAAAGCGGGCAAGGAGGGGGAAAAGCAGATAAAACTGCACCTCCACCGCCAAAGTCCACAGAACGCCGGGCAACTGGCTGCGGTACAGCAGCTCCCGGGTCAGGTTGTGGGTAAAGGTCAGATGACTGAAAAGGTCTTTGAGGGCAAAGCCGGCGCTGCTGTACAGCCCGCCGGGCAGAGCGTAAAAGAAAAAGACCAGCAGCACGGCCGCCAGATAGCTGGGCAGGATGCGGATGGCCCGGCGTTTATAAAAGGTCAGAGCATCCGGGCGGGAGCCCCGGCCTTCCCGATGCCGGGCGTAGGGCAGGCACAGCAGAAAACCGGACAGAAGAAGCAGCACATCCACCAGAAGATAGCTGTTTCGCAGCATCTGCTGCAGATCCACATGCAGAGAGCCGATGTCAAAGCTGGGATCCAGCCAACTCAGCTGCCAGATGTGGTACCAGGCGATCAGCCCCACGCAGACGATGCGCAGAACATCCGCCGCCGGCAGGTAAGTGCGCTTCATGCGTCCAGGGGCTTGATGGCTACGCAGCGGTTGATCTTCACGCCCTGGTCAAAAAACTTGGCCTCGTAGTTGGTCATGACGCCCACGGGGCCGTTTTCGTGCAGATCCCGGGTGACCTCCCGGAGCTCATAGCCGAAGGCGGCAAACTGCTCCAGAGAGTACTCGAACAGGGGTGCCTGGTCGGTTTTGAACTCAATGCGACCGCCGGGGGCCAGAAGCTGCTTGTAGATGGGCAGGAAGATGTGGGAGGTGAGGCGGTGCTTGGCCTCCCGGGTGCGGGGCCAGGGGTCGGGGAAGTTTATGTAGATAACATTCAGCTCTCCGGGGGCGAAGATCTCCGCCAGATGCAGCGCGTCCATATCCAGAAAGCGGATGTTGGGAATCTGCTCATGGCAGCAACGCTCCATGGCCACCACCATGGCGTCGGCCACCTTGTCCAGCGCCACGATCAGGGCTTCCGGAGCGGCCTGAGCGGTGCCGGCGGTGAAGCGGCCCTTACCGCAGCCGATCTCGGCCCGAAGCTCCGTGTGGCCGGGAAAAGATTCAAGCCAGCGGCCCTTCAGGGCCTCCGGCTCGAATACCTGCACATGGGCGCAGCGCTCCATGCGGGGAATGAGATTTTTCTTTTTTCGCATTCTCATGGCGTCTTGTCTCCTGGGGGAAATTACATACCGTCATCCAGAACTTTGGTGGGGGCTTTTTCCAGCTCCGCGGGATGACTGAGGTAATACTTGAGGTAAAGAATGGCGTTGGCGAAGTGATTGCTCTCCGTGACCCGCTCATCCATGGCCACGGTGAAGTCCTGATAACGGTGCTCATGGATGCGGCCGTTCCCGTCCACCTCCACCGCCGTGCGGCGATGGCCCAGGCAGAGACTCATGGAGATGGTGCCATAGTCCGGCAGGTGCCGCTGCATGGGGCCCAGCGCGGGATGGCCGCTGCTGGACAGCTGCAGGGAGGCGTGGTAGGGGCTGGACTGGAGAAAAGGATAGGGGAGAAGGCCGTGGTAATCCAGCCAGCGAAGCAGGCTCATCAGGAAACGCACCAGGAAGCGGGGCAGCGTGAGCAGGAAATCGGCGGTGTTTTCGGTATAGTCGGAGCTGGCTTCGGCCCGGGCCTGATCCAGCTGCTCCCGGATCTTGCGGTGGACGTCGGAGACGGTGTCGGTGTCGTCCAGACGGACTTTCACGGCCTTCAGACCGCTGTCGCCCACGCCAATGTCGGTCAGCACCACTTCGATCTCGCTGCGGGCGTAGATGCGCCGGCCGATGCAGAAACGGTTGACGCTGGGGCAGTGGGTCAGGGCGCGCACATAGGCGGCCACAAACAGCTCCACCAGGCTCATTTCCGGCATGCCGTTTTCGTTCCGGCTGCGCAGCCAGTCCTCGGCGGCGGTGATCTCCACACTGTCGGACAGATAATTGGTGGCATCGCTGCGGCGGCGCATAATAAAGGGCAGCATCCGCTGCGTGGCGGCGATGGAGCGAAGCTTGCGGCCGTCCCGGCGGTCGCCGAAGCGGCGGCGGGTATATCGTTCAGCCATATAGGACCTCCTGAAAGGCGAATTCTCTTTGAACAGTCTATCATTTTAGCATAGACCGGCGAAAGATGCAATTTTTTGTGTTCGGTATCCGGGGGACCGGACGGGGTGACAAAGATTTGACAAAAGAGGGTAAAAAATGCTTGAAAAAAGCAGGTCGTAAGGTATAATATAATTCAAGATAGAATGGCCGTAATAGTAGGAAAAATGCCATGCTATCCGGCAATCACGGGAGGTGTTGTTCTATGTCTTTGGAAGCGATGGACGCCATTGCCCTGGCGGAGGAAAAGGCCCGGCAGATCCGGGCCGCCGCGGCGCAGGAGGCGAAAAAGGCTCTTCAGGAAGCAGAGCAGGCATCCAAGATCGCCCGGGCTGCGGCGGAAGCCAAAGCGGAGGGGGAGATCCGGGAACTCATGCGTAAGGCGGATGAAAAGGCCCGGGAAGATGCCCAGGTCCTTGCCTCCAACACCCGGAACCGCCGGGCGGCCATGAAGGCCCGGTCTGAGCGGAAGATGGAGGAGGCGGTGGCGCTGGTCATGGAAAGGATCGTGAAGGGCTGATATGGCCATTGTGAAAATGAAACGGCTCCGGCTGCTTGCCGTGCGCGCCGAGCGCGACCGGCTGATCCGGGAGCTGATGCGCCTGGGCTGTCTGGAGATCCATGAGCCGAAGGAAATGCTCGACGACCCGGACACGGCGCTGCTTCTGAAAACCGAATCTTCCGGTCTTGCCGAGCTTCGCACGGAGCAGGGAGAACTGGAACGGGCGCTGAATATTCTGGAACGCTATGTTCCGGAAAAGAAGCCGCTGCTTTCCGCCCGCCCGATGGTGGAGGAAGCCGCCGTGCTGGACGAAGCGGCGCTGCAGGCCGACCTTCTTCTGGCGGAGCGCATTGTGGCGCTGGATGAACACATCCGCCGCTGCGAAGCGGAGGAGACCCGGCTGCGCAGCCTGGTCCAGTCCCTGCGGCCCTGGGAGAGCCTGGACTTTCCGCTGGAATCCCGGGGGACCAAGACCGTTTCGGCGCTTCTGGGCAGTCTGAGCGGGGAAAAGTCCCTGGACGCCCTGGCGGATGCGGCGGAGGCGGTGAGCGGCGATGTGCAGATCATCCGTGCCTCCAGCGACGAGCAGCAGCACTGTGTGCTGGTGCTGTGCATGAAAAGCGAGCGGGAGGAAATGCTTCGGGCTCTGCAGGAGTTCGGCTTCGTGCCGGCGGTCTTTGGGGACCTGAAGGGCACGGCCCGGCAGAACATCCGGGCCCGGGAGAAAGAGCTCCGGGGCGTCACGGAGCGGAAAAATGCCTTTACCCAGGAGCTGTGTGCCAACGGGGTGTCCCGGGATGAACTGAAGCTGGGAGCGGACCGCATGGCCCTGATCGTGGGCCGGGCGGAGGCGGTGGAAAAGCTGCGCAGCACCGGCAGCGTGACCGCGCTGGAGGGCTGGTTCCCGGCAGAAAAGGAAGAAAAGCTAAAAACGCTTCTGGCCGGGTTTGACTGCGCCTGGGAGGCGGATGAGCCGGCGGAGGACGAATACCCGGATGTGCCGGTGGCGCTGAAGAACAACAGGTTCACAAGCCCCCTGAACATGGTCACCAATATGTACAGCCTGCCGGCCTACGGCGGCGTGGACCCCAACCCCCTGATGGCGCCGTTTTTTATTTTGTTTTACGGCATCATGATGGCGGATATGGGCTACGGCCTGCTGATGATGCTGGGCTCGCTGGTGGTTTTGAAAAAAATGCGGCCCCGGGAGGGCATGAAGAACTTCGCGGGACTGCTGGGACTGTGCGGCGCGGCCACCTTTCTCATGGGGGCGGTCACCGGCGGCTTCTTCGGCGATTTTATTCCCCAGCTGCTCAAGCTGATCAATCCCGAAAGCACCTTTGCCCTGCCGTCGCTGTTCAGCCCGCTGGATGATGCGCTGATGGTGCTCATCGGCTCGCTGGCCCTGGGCCTGGTTCAGATCTTCACCGGTATGGGGATCAGCATGGCCAAGAAGATCCGCCGGGGCGAGGTCCTGTCGGCGCTGATGGAAGAAGGGGCCTGGTATCTGGTCTTTGTGTGCATCGGCGTGGCGGCGGTGACAGGCCTTTGGAAATACTGTCTGCTGGCGGCGCTGGCGATCATCCTTTTGACCCAGGGCTATGGGAAAAAAGGCGTCGGCGGCATCCTTGCCGGCATCGGCGGGTCTTTGTACAACAACATCACCGGTTACTTCAGCGATATTTTGTCTTATTCCCGGCTGATGGCCCTGATGCTGGCCGGCGCGGTGATCGCGCAGGTGTTCAATACGCTGGGCGCCATCACGGGCAACATCGTTTTGTTTGTTCTTATTTCCATGGTGGGCAATGCCCTGAACTTTGCGCTGAACCTTCTGGGCTGCTATGTGCACGATCTGCGCCTGCAGTGTCTGGAGTATTTCGGGCGCTTCTACGAGGACGGAGGCAGAGCCTTCCGCCCCCTGGCGATGAAAACAGAATTTGTAGATATTCAATCCGAAAAAGGAGGAAATTAACATGGGATTCTTTGATGCATTCGGCGGTATGGCACTGGCCCTTCTGGGCTCCGGTCTGGCGGTGGCTCTGTCCTGCGTGGGCAGCGCGAAAGGTACCGGCATTGCCGGTGAGGCCGGCGCGGCCCTCCTGAGCCAGGATCCTTCCAAGAGCGGCAAGGTCATGGTGCTGCAGCTTCTGCCTGGTACCCAGGGCCTTTACGGTCTGGTGGTCTGGTTCTTTGCGCTGATCCAGATGGGCTTTATCAACGGCACCGCGGCGGATATGACCGTGGTGGAAGGCCTGCGGATCTTTGTGGCCTGCATCCCCATGGCGCTGGGCGGCTGGCTGTCTGCCATCGCGCAGGGCCGGGTGGCGGCCGGTTCCATCAGCATTCTGGCCAAGAAGCCCGAGGACTGGTCCAAGGGCCTGATCCTGTGCGGCATCGTTGAGTTCTATGCCATTTTGTCGCTGCTGGCATCCATGCTGATGCTGCTGTGGCTGTGATCGCGGAAAAGGAGCGGAAGCATGATCGGGCTCGATAAAATCACTGCCCGCATTGAGGCGGATGCCGCGGCGGACGCTGCCGCCAGCATCCAGGAGGCCCAGGCGCAGTGCGCCCAGATCCGGGCGGAAGCGGAACGGACGGCCCAGGAATGCTATTGGGCCCGTGCCCGGGAGGGCATGAAGGCCGTGGAGGATCGGGCGCAGCGCCTGAGCCGCACCGCCGAGATGGAGGCAAAGAAAGCCATTCTGAGCTTTAAGCAGGAAACGGTCTCCGGCGTTTTTGACGAGGTGGAGAAGCGGCTGCTCTCTCTGCCGGAGGAGGAATATCTGCGGTTTTTGGCGGATAAGGCGGAACAGGCCGCCGTCAGCGGCGAGGAAGAGCTTGTGCTCAATGCCAGGGACCGGGCCTCTTTGGGGGAAAAGCTTCTGGCCCTTGCCAACGCAGGTCTGGCCGCGGCAGGGAAAAAAGCGGAACTGCGCCTGGCGGAGGACTGCGGCGATTTCAAAGGCGGCCTTATCATCCGGCAGGGAAGCGTTTCCGTCAATGCCACGGTGGACGCTCTGGTGGAGCAGGCCCGGAACGACCTGGCCTCGGAAGTGGCCGTGACCCTGTTTTCCTGATGCGCGCCCCAAGGAGGCGAAGTTTTTGTGAAGATCAAAGATAAGGATTACGTGTTCCTCAGCTCGGAGATCCGGGCCCGGGAAACGCGTTTGCTCAGCCAGGAGCAGATGATGAAGATGGTGGAAGCGGAGGATTATGACGAGGCGATCCGCTATCTGGAGCACTGCGGTTATCCGGATCTGACCGGGCGGGGAGAAAAGGCGCTGGAGGAGGCTTTTGCGGCCCGGCGTCTGCAGACGCTGGAGGAAGTGGCGTCCAACTGCCCGGAACCCCTTCTGCTGAAGTCGTTCCGCCTGCGCTACGACTTCCACAACATCAAAGTGCTGGTGAAGGCGGCTGGCGCCGGGGTGGATGGGAGCCATCTGCTTTCCCGCTGCGGAAATATTGACCCGGAGCTGCTGCAGCAGGCCATGCAGGCGGATGTATACAATCATCTGCCGGCTTATGTGGCGGCCGCGTTTCAGGAGGCGGTGGACACCATGGCCCGCACCGGCAATCCCCAGTTGGTGGACATTGAACTGGACAAAGCCTATTATGCGGCTCATCTGGAGATGGACCGGCAGTTGTCGGAGGACTTTCTGCTGGGCTATACAAGGCTGCGCATCGATTCGGCCAACCTGCGGAGCATCATCCGCTGCATGCGAAACGGCGTGGATGAGAGCATTCTGAAAGCAGCGCTCATTCCCGGCGGCATGGTGGATACGGCCTTTATCCTTGCCTCCCTCCACGGCGGTCATGACCTGGCCAAGGTCTTTGCGGCCGGGGATCTGGAGGAGGCGGCGGCCATCGGCCTGGAATGTGTGGAGGGCGGACGCATAGCGCCCTTTGAGATGGCCTGCGACAATGCGCTGACCCGGTATCTGGACAAAGCCAAGCAGGTGGCCTTCGGAACGGCGCCGGTGGTGGCCTTCCTGGACAGCATGGAGTCGGAGATCATTGCCGTGCGGGTGATCCTGCGGGGCAAGCTCAACGGCATCCCCGGGGAAGTTCTCAAAGAAAGGCTGTGTGAGGCGTATGTTTAAGATCGCCGTGATGGGCTCCCGGGAAACGGTGATGGGCTTCAAGGCTCTGGGCCTGGATGTGTTTCCGGTGCCTGGGGTGGAAGAGGCCCGGAAAACCCTCCGGGACATTGCCAGACAGGATGTGACCGACCCTTACGCCATCATCTATGTGGAAGAGACCCTGGCGCAGGGGATGGAAAATGATATCAGCAAATACAAGGACAGCCCCACCCCCGCCATTATCCTCATTCCGGGGAAGGACGGCCCCCTGGGCCTGGGACAGTCTGCGCTGCACGCCGCCGTGGAGCGGGCCGTTGGCAGCGATATCCTGAAATAAAGCCGAAAGAAGGTAAGCGATATGAGCGGAATCATAACCAAAGTTTCCGGTCCGCTGGTGGTGGCGCAGGGTTTGGCCGACGCCAACGTTTCCGACGTTGTGCGCGTGGGCAGCCAGCGGCTCATCGGCGAAATTCTGCAGATGAAGGGCGACAGCGCCTCCATCCAGGTATATGAAGAAACCAGCGGCCTGGGCCCCGGCGCTCAGGTGGAGACCACCGGTATGCCTCTTTCCGTGGAGCTGGGCCCCGGCCTGCTCACCGGCATTTATGACGGCATTCAGCGTCCGCTGACGGAGATCCGGGCCCTTACCGGCGCCACCATCCGCCGTGGTGTGGACGTGGCCTCCCTGAACCGGAAGAAGGAGTGGGATTTCCAGCCCAGCGTTTCCGTGGGCCAGATCGTCCGGCCCGGCGATGTGATCGGCACGGTGCAGGAGACCAGCGCCGTTTTGCATAAGATCATGATCCCGATGGGCATCACCGGCGTGATCGAATCCATCCAGCGGGGCAAGCATACCGTGGAGGAAACGGTGGCGGTGGTGAAGGACGAAAAGGGCGGCCTGCACAACATCTGTATGCTGCAGCGCTGGCCCGTGCGTGTGGCCCGGCCCTACAAGGCCAAGCGCGTGCCCAGCCGGCCCATGAACTCCGGACAGCGCATCATCGACACCATGTTCCCCATTGCCAAGGGCGGCACGGCCGCCGTGCCCGGCCCCTTCGGCAGCGGCAAGACCGTGGTGCAGCACCAGCTGGCCAAGTGGTCGGATGTGGACATCGTGGTCTACATCGGCTGCGGCGAGCGGGGCAACGAGATGACGGATGTTCTCATGGAGTTCCCGGAGCTCATCGACCCCCGCAACGGCGAGAGCCTGATGCAGCGCACGGTGCTTATTGCCAACACCTCCGATATGCCCGTGGCGGCCCGGGAGGCCTCCATCTACACCGGCATCACCATTGCGGAATATTTCCGGGACATGGGCTACGATGTGGCCGTCCTGGCCGACTCCACCTCCCGCTGGGCCGAGGCTTTGCGCGAGATGAGCGGCCGTCTGGAAGAGATGCCCGGCGAAGAGGGCTATCCCGCCTATCTTGCCAGCCGGCTGGCCCAGTATTATGAACGGGCGGGCGTGGTGGAATGCCTGGGCGGCGGCGACCGCGTGGGCTCCATCACCGCCATCGGCGCCGTGTCCCCTCCGGGCGGCGACACCTCGGAGCCCGTATCCCAGGCTACCATGCGCATCGTGAAGGTGTTCTGGGGTCTGGACAGCTCGCTGGCCTATGCCCGGCATTTCCCGGCCATCAACTGGCTGAACTCCTACAGCCTGTATGATGACACCCTGGGCCCCTGGTACAACGAAAACTTCCCCGGCTTTATGAAAAACCGGGAGCGGGCCATGAGCCTGCTGCAGGAGGAGGCCAGCCTCAACGAGATCGTCAAGCTCGTGGGCAAGGACAGTCTGGGCGCCGGAGAACAGATGACACTGGAGACCGCCAAGATGATCCGGGAGGACTTCCTGCAGCAGAATGCCTTCGTGGAGGAGGACGCCTATTCCTCCTATGACAAGCAGTATCGGCTTCTGGGGCTTATCCTCAAGTACGATGCGATGTGCCGGGAGGCCATGGCGGCCGGCGCGGATGTGGAGGCCCTTTGGGCCATTCCCGCCCGGGAACTCATTGGCCGGGCCAAAATGGCGCTGCCGGAAGATTATAGGGAAAAGTACGAACAGATCGAGAAGGATATGCAGCAGCAGATCCAGCAGATATGCCAGGGAGGTGAGGATGAATGATCCGGGAATATAAAACGATCCGCGAGATCGCAAGCCCTCTGATGGTGGTCAAGGGTGTGGAAGGCGTCACCTATGACGAACTGGCCGAGATCGAGCTGCCCAGCGGCGAGAAACGCCGCTGCAAGGTGCTGGAGGTGGACGGCGACAAGGCCGTGGTGCAGCTGTTTGAAAGCGCCCAGGGCATCAACCTGGCCGAATCCAAGGTTCGCTTTTTGGGCCATCCCCTGCAGCTGGGCGTGAGCGAGGATATGCTGGGCCGGGTTTTCAACGGCATGGGCGAGCCCATCGACGGCG
>CAZSAX010000034.1:0-17385 GCA_964605075.1 uncultured Oscillospiraceae bacterium | reverse complement strand
TGTCCAAGAGTCTGGGCAACGTGGTCAATCCCGACGACGTGATCAAGGCCTACGGCGCGGATACCATGCGTCTTTACATCATGTTCATCGGCGACTTTGAAAAGACCGCCACCTGGTCCGACGAGGCTGTGAAGGGCTCCAAGCGCTTCCTGGACCGCTGCTGGAACCTGATGGACATGGCAACGCCGGAGAAGGAGATCTCCGCCAAGAACGAGAGCCTGATCCACAAGACCATCAAGAAGGTTACTGCCGACATTGATGAGCTCAAGCTCAACACCGCCATCGCCGCCCTCATGGCCATGGTCAACGAGTTCTATGTCAGCGGCCTGAGCCTGGGCGACCTGAAAATTCTGATGCAGCTGCTCAGCCCCTTTGCCCCTCACATGGTGGAGGAAATGTGGGAGCTGACCGGTTTTGCCGCCGAGAGCGGGAAAATGTGCATGCAGAGCGACTGGCCTCAGTACGAGGAGGCCAAGACCATGGATGCGGTGCGGGAGATGGCCGTTCAGATCAACGGCAAGGTCCGCGCCACCATCTCCGTGGCCGCCGATGCGGATGACGAGACCGTCATTGCCGCTGCCAAAGCGGAGCCCAAAATCGCCCGCCAGATGGAGGGAATGGAAGTGGTTCGCAGCATCGTGGTGAAGAACCGGCTGGTGAATCTGATCCTGCGTCCGGGAAAGTAAAAAGCTGTTGACAAGGGCGAAACGACAAAGTATAATAACCCTTGTGCAAAAAATAAAAAAGCGTATTTGAAGGCGTATTCGGAGGGAGGGAAAAACAAAATGCCGGAAATCCACGTTAAGGAGAACGAGTCTCTCGACAATGCGCTCAAACGGTTCAAACGCAGCTGCGCCAAGGACGGCGTCATGAATGACCTGCGCCGCAAGGAGTATTACCAGAGCCCCAGCGTCAAGCGCCGCAAGAAGTCCGAGGCTGCCCGCAAGAACAAGAACAAGCGCTACTACTAATTTCATAAACAAAAACCGCACGATGACTTGTCGTGCGGTTTTATTTTTCTTACAAGCAGAATCATACATATTGTATGTAAGTGACGAAATTTTGACGATTTCGTTGACATATAGGGGGTATGAGTGCTATAGTAAATTCGTTTTTTCAGGCAAATATTCTATTGGAGGTGTTTTATATGAAGATCATTATCGGTTCGGAACAGGAGATCGCCCGGAAGGCCGCCCAGCGATATGTGGAGCTTTTGGGGAAAAAGCCCGATGCCGTGCTTGGTTATGCCACCGGCAGCACCCCTCTGGGGCTGTACGGCGAGCTGATCCGGCTGAACAAAGAAGGCGCACTCAATTATAAAGACGTCACCACCTTCAACCTGGATGAATATGTGGGCCTGGACGGGGAACACGACCAGTCCTACCGCTATTTCATGAACAACAACCTCTTCTATCACATCAACATCGACCTTGCCCGCACCCATGTGCCCTCGGGCCTGGATATCGCGGCGGCCGCGGACTATGATAAGGCCATCGAAGCCGCCGGCGGCATCGACCTGCAGCTGCTGGGCATCGGCAACAACGGCCACATCGGCTTCAACGAGCCCGGAACGCCCTTTGGCTCCCTGACCCATCTGGTGGATCTGCATCCCTCCACCCGGGAGGCCAACAAGCGCTTCTTTGCGTCCATCGACGATGTGCCCACCCAGGCCGTCACCATGGGCGTGCGCACGGTGATGAACGCCCGGAGCGTGATCCTCATGGCCATTGGCAGGGGCAAGGCGGACATCATCCGCAAGACCGTGCTGGGCCCGGTGACGGAAGAGGTGCCCGCGTCGGTACTGCAGCTGCACCCGGATGCGGAGATCTATGTGGACTACGAGGCTGCCAGCCTCCTGTAAAGGAGAATCCTTATGGGCAAATACTTTGGAACCGACGGCTTTCGCGGCAAGGCCGGCGTGGATCTGACGGCGGAGCACGCCTTCAAGACCGGCCGTTTTCTGGGCTGGTATTACAGCAAGGACAAAAAGGCCCGCATCGTCATCGGTAAGGACACCCGCCGCTCTTCCTATATGTACGAAAGCGCCCTGGCCGCGGGTATCACCGCCTCCGGCGCGGACGCCTATCTGCTGCATGTGACCACCACCCCCTGCGTCAGCTACATCACCCGGGTGGAGAATTTTGACTGCGGCATCATGATCTCCGCCAGTCATAACCCTTTCTACGACAACGGCATCAAGCTCATGAACGCCGTGGGCGAAAAGATGGACGACGATTTCCAGGACGAACTGGAGCGCTACATCGACGGCGAGCTGGGCGAGCTGCCCTGGGCCAGCGGCGCGGACATCGGCCGCACGGTGGACTTCTACTCCGGCCGCAACCGCTACATCGGCTATCTCACCGGACTTGTCAGCCACAGCTTTGAAGGCCACAAGGTGGGCCTGGACTGCGCCAACGGCAGCGCCTGGATGATCGGCCGGGCCGTCTTTGACGCTTTGGGCGCCAAGAGCTTTGTGATCAATGCCGAGCCCGACGGCGTGAACGTGAACACCAACTGCGGCTCCACCCACATGGAGGGCCTGCAGCAGTATGTGGTGCAGAACGGTCTGGATGTGGGCTTTGCCTTTGACGGCGACGCGGACCGCTGCCTGGCGGTGGACGAAAAGGGTCAGGTGGTCAACGGCGACAAGATCATGTACATCTGCGCCCGCTACCTCAAGGACACCGAACGTCTGCCCTCCAACACGGTGGTGACCACCGTGATGTCCAACTTCGGTCTTTACAAGGCCTTTGACGCCATCGGCATCGCCTATGAAAAGACCGCGGTGGGCGACCGCTATGTGTATGAAAACATGAAGGCCAACGGCCACATCCTCGGCGGCGAGCAGTCCGGCCATGTGATCTTCCGCAAGCACGCCCACACCGGCGACGGCCTGATCACGGCCCTGATGCTCATGCAGGTGATGACCGAGACCCAGCTGCCCCTTTCCGTGCTGGCGGCGCCGGTGACCATGTATCCCCAGGTGCTGAAAAACGTGAAGGTGGACGATAAGGACGGCACGCTGGCCGATCCCGCGGTGCAGAAGGCCGTGGAGGAATGCACGGTTCGTTTGGGCGACAACGGCCGGGTGCTTCTGCGCAAAAGCGGCACGGAGCCGGTGCTGCGCGTGATGGCGGAGGCCGGCAGCGACGAGGAATGTGAATTCAACGTGGATGCCATCATTGCCGCCATGGAGGCCACGGGCCATCTGATCGAGGTGAAGAAATAATGCTCAAAACCTGCGAGCTTTTTGATCTTTCCCACAGCCTGGCCGCGCCTTTGCTGGAAAAAACCGAATACCCCTGGGAGGCCCTGGGCGGCATTTCGGATTATATTCTGGAGCTGGGTAAGACCTTGTCCCTGGAGGACTATGACCATCCGGCGGAGGATGTGTGGATCGCGAAGGACGCCACGGTTTTCCCCAGCGCCTATGTGAAAGGCCCCTGCATCATCGGGCCCAAAACCGAGGTGCGCCACTGCGCCTTCATCCGGGGCAATGCTCTGGTGGGGGAAAACTGCGTGGTGGGCAACTCCACGGAGCTGAAAAACGTCATTCTTTTCGATAACGTGCAGGTGCCCCACTATAACTATGTGGGCGACTCCATTCTGGGCTACAAGGCCCACATGGGCGCCGGCTCCATCACCTCCAATGTCAAGAGCGACAAGACCCTGGTGGTGGTGAAGGACGGCGCTGAAGAGATCGAGACCGGGCGGAAGAAATTCGGCGCCATGCTTGGCGACCGGGTGGAGGTGGGCTGCAACAGCGTGCTCAACCCCGGCACCGTCATCGGCCCGGACAGCAATGTCTATCCCGTGTCCTGCATCCGGGGCGTTATCCCGGCAAACAGCATCTTCAAGGCCAAGGACGATATCGTCACAAAGAAATAAAACAGGGGCATTCCTGCCCCTGTTTATCTACACATCAAGAAAAGGAACTTAAGCAATGAAAAAATGGATGGCGCTGCTTCTGGCAGCGGTAATGTGTCTGGCCCTTGCGGCCTGCGGCAGCCCGGAGGCGGCGGAAACAGAGCCGCAGATGGAAGAGATTGTATCCCCGGCGGAGCCGGAACCGACCCCGGAGGAAGCGGCGGAGCTTCCGGAAGAGCCTGTGGCGGAGGAAGAAGTTCCGGAGGAGACCGGGGATAACGTGGTCTGCTGTGTTCTCAACGTTTCCATCAACCCGGAGTTCAATCTTGAACTGAACAAAAACGGCGCGGTGCTGGCGCTTGAATGTCTGAACGAAGATGCGCAGAGTGCGCTGGCGACGGTGGATGTGGTGGGGCTGCCTGCCGATGAGGCCGTGACGCAGGCGCTGGAAGCGATCTATCAGCACGACCCTTCGGTATTTCCGGAAGATCAGCCCAATATCAAAGTCACTGTGACTATGTATGAAGATTCGGGTTCCATCCAGCAGGCCATTGCCCGCATGGATGAAGCGGTTATGAGCTTTGCGGAAAGCCATCAGATTCCCATTGCCTACATGCGCGGCAGCGCGCCTGCCAGCGAGGAGATTTCCACCGTTATTTCGGATAGCATCGATGAAAACGGAAACCGCGTTGTGGTGGAAGTGGATGGAGACGGCGTCGAATGGAAAACGATCAGTTCAAGCGAAACCGGTCAGGTCATCGAGCTCATTCGCACGGACCCCGATGGAACGGTGACCCACAGTGATATGCAGACAAATATAACCACCGAGACAAAGCCCGATGGTACGACCTCGCAGACGCAGGGCGTCATTGGGAAGGGCTGAAAACAGCCATAAGGTCAGTAGGTGAGTAAGCGCCATTTCGGTGCCAAAGTACAGCGCTGAAAAAAGCAACGCCCCGGGAGGATCACTCCCGGGGCGATTTTTATTTTATTTCCTGTTCCAGTTCGTCAAACTCCGGGGTGGAGAAGAACTCGCCCAGAGTGATCTCAAAGCCGTCGCAGAGTTTTTTGATGGTGACGGTGCCGGGGTTTTTGCTTTCGCCGTTGAGGATGCTTTTCACAGTGGCCTGGGGCACAGCGGCGATGTTGCTGATGCCGTTGGGGGTCAGCCCCCGCTCCCGGCAAAGCTCGAGAATGCGCCGGGCGATGGCTTGCTGGGTGTTCATAGTGCAGCCTCCAAGTGATTTATGCCTTTGGTGTGCGGACGCAGTTGGGGAGTCCTGGAAAGTATTATATTATCGAGATTGATCGAGGGTAAGGGGAAAGAAACAAGGGCGCGTTCGGAAGAACGCGCCCTTTGGTTTAGGTCGTGGGTGTGCTGTCGCCGCCATTGAGATTCTGCATGGCGGAGCGGTAGTCCTCCGCGGCATCGATGCTGTCGGGGGGGAAGAATTCCTCCACCGGGAAGCGGATGCGGGAGAAGAGGGTGCAGGGGTCGTCGTCGGAGCTGCCGGGGCACTCCTTGTCGGGGAAGCAGTAGTCGTACACGGGCACCACCAGCTGGCTGTCCCGCTCCAGGCGGATGATGGAAAACTGGCCCAGGGTGGCAAGGAGCATCCGGGCGCCGTCGCTGAGGACAAGATCGCCGAAATAGGCCAGGATGCTCTCCGGCACCTCCCGCATGTCGGGGTTCAGGCCCGTGGGGCAGGCGTCCACCAGCTTCATGTTCAGAATCAGCGGGTTCACGGTCTCCACCACGGCGATGGGCTGCTGGGCGCTGTCAAAGCTGAGGCCGGCCTCCGAGGTGAAGACCTTGGCGCTGCCTTCGCTGCCGAAGAGCATGACCCGCTTGTTGAACACCGCCAGACCCTGCACCAGGTTTTCCCCGGGGAAGGTGTTGCCGGTAACTTCGTAGAAGTAGGTCACGTCCACGGTGTAGTAGCCACGGTTGAAGCTGATCTCGTCCACGTTCACATCCGCGTACAGAAGACGGGCGGAGCGGGGGCGGATGCTGAAGGCTGTCTCTATGTAGGCCTGGCTCTGGACGGTGGGGTAGACCCGCAGATCCTCCACACAGTCCTTGTCGCGGCAGCTGTCGTAGATTTTTCGCGTATGGATGCACACGGCTTCGGTGCAGTTATCTTGTTCAGCCATGATATAACCTCCTGTCTGGATGATTCGGCTTGCCGCCGGTATCAGTACAGTCTATGCCCGGGACGGAAAAATGTGAAAAATTCCTGTACGCCGGGGAATTTTTGTATTATAATGCTTCTATTACACAGAAGTGGAGCTTGACCTATGAACAATTTCGGCTTCATCCATGACGATCTGGACATTCAGATCCTCATTCTCTATATCCTGGAAAAGCTGCCCGGGCCCATCGAGCACTACCGGCTTTCCGACCTGGCCCTGTTTGACGGCGGCTTCACCTGGTTTGACTACAGCCAGTGCCTGGCCAAGCTCATCCGCACCGGCCACGTCAATGACGAGGACGGCAAATACCTTATCACCGACAAGGGCCGGCGGAACGTCAATGCCGTGGCCACGAGCCTGCCCTATACCGTCCGGGCCAAGGCCGACCGGCTCTGCGCCCCGGTGGCGGCGGCCATGCGCCGCAGCAGCATGATCGAGACTGCCAGCGAGCCCGGGGAAAACGACGGCCAGACCGTGAGCCTGCGCCTTTCCGACGGGGTGGGCGAGCTTATCTCCATGCGCCTGGCGGTGCCCAATGAAGAGCAGGCCCGGAAGATCGAGGCCCGCTTCCGGGACAAGGCCGAGGCCCTTTACAACCAGATCATTTTGCTTTTGACGGAAGAAGGATAAACCATGAACACATTCATACCTGAAGGATATACTTCCAAGCTCAGCGTTTATGAGACCCAGAAGGCCATCGGCCTGCTCAAGCGGCTGTTTGAAGACCGGCTTGCGGCCAGCCTGAACCTTTACCGCGTGTCCGCGCCGTTATTTGTTCAGGGCGGCACCGGCCTCAACGACGACCTCAACGGTTGGGAACGGCCCGTGAGCTTTGATATCCCCTGCGCCGGCACCGAAGCCCAGGTGGTGCAGTCCCTGGCCAAGTGGAAGCGCTGGGCGCTGAAGCATTACGAATTTGAGCAGGGCAAGGGCATCTATGCCGACATGGACGCCATCCGCCGGGACGAGGACCTGGACAATCTCCACAGCGTGTATGTGGACCAGTGGGACTGGGAGAAGGCCATTAGCCCCGAAGAGCGGAATGTGGAGCTTTTGAAGAAAACCGTGCGGGACATTGCTGCCGCGGTGCGCTATACCCAGGATACGCTGTTTTCCATGTTCCCGGCCCTGGCCAGCTGCGAGAAGCTGCCGGAGGATGTGTATTTCATCGATGCGGATGATCTCTGCGCCCGCTATCCGGACCTGAGCCCCAAGGAGCGGGAAAACGCCATCGCGAAGGAATTCAAGTGCGTTTTCATCATCGGCATCGGCAAGACCCTCCGGGACGGCAAGCCCCACGACGGCCGGGCCCCGGATTATGATGACTGGGAGCTCAACGGCGACCTGCTGTACTGGAACGAGCTTCTGGACCGGGCGGTGGAGCTTTCCTCCATGGGCATCCGGGTCAGCCCCGAATCCCTGGACCGGCAGCTCAGCCTGGCGGGAAAGGATGAGCGCCGGAGCCTTACCTATCACCGTATGCTCCTGGGCGGCGAGCTGCCCCTTTCCATCGGCGGCGGCATCGGCCAGAGCCGGCTTTCCATGCTGCTTCTGCAGAAAGCCCACATCGGTGAGGTGCAGGCCTCGGTCTGGGATGAGGAAACCAAGGAAGCCTGTGCCGGGGCCGGCATATTGCTTCTGTAAGTTCATATCGAATCAAAATGGACGCTGCTTTCGGCGTCCATTTTGTCACGTTTTGGGCCGGGAGACGGTTCTTCTTAGTGAAAGCCAAAAGCCAAAGGAGGCGAAAGCATGACAGAGGAAAAAGCGCTGGCGCGGCTGGAAAAGGGCGATGCGGCGGGCCTGCGGTGGTGCATCGGCCGTTATACGCCCTATGTGAGCACGGTGGTGTGGAACATCCTCGGCGCTCATGGGACGGTCCAGGACGCGGAAGAGATCACGGCGGATGTGTTCTGGGCGCTGTGGCAGAGCGGGAACAAGCCGGCGCCGGGAAAGCTGCGGGCCTGGCTGGGGGTGGTGGCCCGGAACAAGGCCCTCAACGCACTGAAGTCCAGGGGCTTTGCGCTGCTGCTGGAGGAACGGATGCTGACGACCGAGGGGCCGGAGCGGATTCTGGAAGAGGAGGAGCGAAAACGCCTTGTCCGGGCGGCGGTGGAGGCTATGAAACCGCCGGACCGGGAGATCTTTTTGCGGCATTATTTCTATGGACAGCCGGCGGTGCGGATCGCCGGGGAGCTGGGAATGACGGACGACGCGGTGCGCCAGCGGCTGAAGCGGGGCCGGGAGAAGCTGCGGCAGAGCCTGGAGAAAGGAGGCTTTTTGGATGAGCTATGACATCGAGGAACTGATGGCGGATTATATGGAGCAGGAGCTGGTGCTGGCGGAGGCCGGCGTCTGCCGGGCGGAGCGGATCGAAAAGCTGGTCATGAGCCGGCTGGCCGAGCAACGGCGGCGCCGCCCCCGGCGTTGGGGAAGGACGCTTCTCATCGCGGCGGCGGTGGCCCTGCTGCTGGCGGTGTCGGCTTTGGCGGTGGCCCTGGGCCGGGTGCAGCTGGTGGCAGAAAACGGGCAGGTGCATTTTGAAAGGCGGGATGAGGAGCCTGTGTATCTGGGAGCCTGGGAGCTGAAAGAGCTGCCGGAGGGCTTTGCCTTTGCGGCGTCGGACTACGACCCGGCGATATGTTCGGTTCTTTATGAGAATGAGGCCGGGGAACAGCTTGTCTTCACCTATGAAAAGGCCGGGGCGGCGGAGGCGGCCCGGCTGCCGGAGGACGGCGAGGCGGAGACGGTCAACGTCGGCGGCGGGGAAGGTCTGCTGTTTGATTTTGAACATGGAAGCCGGCTTTTCTGGACGGACGAGGAGCGGGGCATCGGTTTTTCCCTGGAATACACGGGGACGGGGCCGCTGGACCTGGTTCCCGTGGCGGAAGGCGCCGGAGAAGTGGAGCTGCAGCCCACAGAGCAGGCGGTCTATGCCCTGGAAAGAGCCTTGGACGACCTGGGGGATTATCAGGTGGAGCTGCCGGCGGGGTATGAGCTTTTTTCGGAAAACGGCAGTCCTTTGTCCTTTGGCTATGGCGTGAGTGCCGAAGTGCACCGCTGCTGGGCCAATGAGAAATACTACAGCATCCGGCTGGATTATGAGCGGGTGCAGGAGGGGGAAACGCTGGAGCAGTTTGTGCAGCAGAGGAAGCACTGGCTGTCCAATCAGGACAAAGATTTGGGGGAAATCGAAACGGAGGTCAATGGCATTCCGGCGCTTCTGCTGGAAGAGGCGGACGGAAGCCCCAACGCCCTTCTGTGGCTGGACAGCGAGACGCGGCTTTTGTTCAGCCTGGAGGCCGATGGGCTGGGCAGCGAAGAGCTTCTGGCCCTGGCACAAACGGTGAAGAAATGCTGAAAAAAACAGGAAAGCCCACTCGCAAGAGTGGGCTTGAGACTGTCAAAGAAGCAGGTATATCGCAGCGAAGCCCGGGCAGGGCGAGCCGCCCGGCGGGGCCGGGCGTAAATCCGCGGGGCCCTGGGCCCCAAGGATTATGCCGGCCGAATTCACTTCGGCCGAGCAGATCAAATCCAGCTTGAAAAAAGCCCGCAGGCGGGCTTTTTTGACAAGCTGAAGCCCACTCGCAAGAGTGGGCTTGAGACTGTCAAAGAAGCAGGTATATCGCAGCGAAGCCCGGGCAGGGCGAGCCGCCCGGCGGGGCCGGGCGTAAATCCGCGGGGCCCTGGGCCCCAAGGATTATGCCGGCCGAATTCACTTCGGCCGAGCAGATCAAATCCAGCTTGAAAAAAGCCCGCAGGCGGGCTTTTTTGACAAGCTGAAGCCCACTCGCAAGAGTGGGCTTTTTGCTTTAAGGCATATTGTCTTCCAGGCGGCGGGCGATGTCCGCCAGATGGCGCCAGCAGGCGCCTTCGCCTTCGATGACGACGGCGCTTTCGTCCGGAAGCGGCGCGGCGTGGGCGTGTCCCTGGTCGGAGCGGATGCGCAGACCGTCCGTGAAGTCCGCGCCGAACTCCGCGGCGTACTCGCTCATGGCCCGCATGAGCCGGGCCCGGCTTTTGCAGCGCACCACACAGCGCTGCTCTTTCTGTCCCGCGGCGGCGGGAAGCTGCCAGCGGCCGTCCAGGGCGTCCAGATTGCAGCGGTAGTAGGCCCGGGGCGTGCCGATGTCGCACCAGTAGCCCGGCAGGATGCAGCCCTGGAGGGGAAGATTCTTTTCCAGCAGAAGCGGAAACAGATCTCTGGCAAAATCAAAGCTCTGCCCCGAAGGAACATGCTCCATCACGGAAGGGGACAGCACATAGATGCCGGTGGAGACCAGATTCGTTACCACCCGTTCCCAGGCGGGCTTTTCCAGAAAGCTGGTGATGCGGCCGTTCCGGGCGGTGAGGACGAGACCGTAGGGCAGCGGCTCCTCCTGTTCGCTTAAAACGATGGTGGCCGTACCCCGGTGAGCCCGAAAGGCGGCGGAAAGATCAAAATCGCAGGCGCAGTCGCCGCTGATGACAAGAAAATCCTCGCTGCCCACAAAGTCCAGACAGTTTTTTACCGCCCCCGCCGTGCCGAGGGCCTCCTGTTCAATGCGGTATTCGATGTTTACGCCGAAATCCCGGCCGTCAGCGAAGTGGTCCTTGATGAGCTCCGGCTGACAGCACAGGGTCATGCAGATGTCCTCAAAACCGTGTTCTTTCAGCAGCGCTGTGATATGTTCCAGCATGGGTTTGCCCAGAATGGGCATCATGGGCTTTGGGAGACCACCGGAGATCTCCTGCAGGCGGGTTCCCCGGCCGCCGGCCAGAATGACCGCTTTCATGTTTTGCATCGCCACCTTCTGCAGATTCTTTACAGGTATAGTTTGGCCGGGAAAACGGAATTTTATTTACAAGCTACTCTCTATTTGATATAATAACTAAATCCTAAATTGGAGAAGTATGGACATGAACAAAAAGGTGAAAAGGATAGCGGAGCCCGGCGCAAGACTGTATATTCTTGTGCTGCTGGTGTTTGCGGCGGTGACCTTCCTGCTGTTTGACGAGCTGTATCTGGCGGTGGCCGAGGCGGCGGCGGCGCTGATCCTTGTGGTGGTCAATGCCATTCACGCCCGGTATAAGCGGCGGCAGCTGGTGGAGTATATCGAATCCGTCACCTACGACGCTGAATCCGCCCAGAACAACACCATGCTCAACTTCCCCCTGCCCATCGTGGCCTACAAGCTGGATTCCGACCGGGTGGTCTGGGGCAATCAGGGCTTTTTCGGCATCTGCGGCCAGTCCGAGCCCAGCTTCGGCGCCAAAATGACCGATCTGGTGCCCTCGTACAGCGGCAAGTGGCTCCTGGAGGGCAAGAACCGCTGTCCGGGACTGGTGGAGCTGGGCGGCCGGCGCTATCAGGTCCACGGCAACATGATCCGGGGCAAGGACGGCCAGGCCAGCACCGGCTCCATGGGCATCACCTATTGGATCGATGTGACGGACTATGACGACATCAAGCAGGAATACGAGGCGGCCCGCCCCGTGGTCATGCTCATCATCATCGACAACTACGACGAACTGACCAAAAACATGACCGACCGGGCCAAGGCGGAGATCCGCAACCGGACGGAGGACTGCCTGGCGCAGTGGATCGACGGCAAGCGGGGCCTGATGCGCCGCTTTGACCGGGACCGCTACATCTTTGTGTGCGAGCGGCGCTACTTTGACCATCTGGAACGGGAAAAGTTCAAGGTCATTGAGGATGTGCATGCCATCAACGGCAGCGCCGGCGTCCATGCCACGCTGAGCATCGGCGTCGGCTATGAGGGCGCCAGCTATGAAGATAATCTGAACTATGCCTCCATGAGTCTGGACATGGCCCTGTCCCGGGGCGGCGACCAGGCGGTGAGCCGGGACCGGATCAACTTCCAGTTCTACGGCGGCCGGGGCGAAGAGGTGGAGACCCGCACCAAGGCCAAGAGCCGCCGGGCGGCCAAGGCCCTGGAAGCCATCATCCGGGATGCCTCCACCACCTATATCATGGGCCACCGCTTTGCGGACATGGACTGTCTGGGCGCGGCGGCCGGCATCTGCTGCATTGCCCGGAAATATGGCCGGCGGGCCCGGATCGTTATGGACCCGGAGAACAATGCCTGCGGGGCGCTGATCCGGAAACTGAAAAACAACAAGGAATATCAGGACGTGTTCATCACGCCCAAGGAAGCCATGGTGCAGGCCAACGGCCGGAGCGTTCTGGTGGTGGTGGACACCAACCGCCCGGACAATGTGGAGGACGAAGCGCTGCTGCAGGCCATCAACCGGGTGGCGGTCATCGATCATCACCGCCGGGCGGCCAGCTACATCGAAAACGCCGCGGTCACCTTCCATGAGCCCTACGCCTCCTCGGCCAGCGAGCTGGTGGCGGAGCTGCTGCAGGAGCTGGTGGATCAGCCGGAGCTGCTGCGCTGCGAGGCAGAGGCGCTGATGGCCGGACTGACCATGGACACGAAAAGCTTTACCATCCGCACCGGTGAGCGGACCTTTGACGCGGCCGCCTTCCTGCGCCGCAGCGGCGCGGATACCGTGGAGGTGAAGCGCCTGCTGCAAAGCGACTTTGACAGCACAGTGGCCCGTTATTCCATTTTGCAGCGCGCGGTCCTTTACCGCTCGGACATCTGCATGAGCATGATGGAAGAGCCGGTGGGCCGGGTGGTGGCCGCGCAGGCGGCGGACGACATGCTGAATATTTCCGGGGTGGAGGCCTCGGTGGTGCTGTTCCCCACGGCGGACGGCGGCGTGAATATCTCTGCCCGGAGCATCGGCAGCATGAATGTCCAGGTGCTGCTGGAAAAGCTGGGCGGCGGCGGAAATAAGTCCGCGGCCGGGGCCCAGATGAAAAACATCAGCGTGGCCGAGGCCTGCGAGAAGCTTACGGCGGCCATTGACGAATATTTTGCCTGAAAGAGGAGGTTTCTCTTATGAAAGTGATTTTGCAGAAAGACGTTAAGGGGCAGGGTAAGAAAGGCGAGCTGAAGGAAGTTTCCGACGGCTACGCCCGCAATTTCCTGCTGCCCCGGGGTCTGGCCGTGGAGGCCAATGCCGATAATCTCAACGCCCTCAAGCTCAAGGAGCAGGCCCGTCTGGCCCAGATGGCCAAGGAAAAGGCCCAGGCCGAGGATTATGCCAAACGGCTGGGGGATGTGGTGGTGCAGATCCGGGCCAAGGCCGGCAGCGGCGGACGCCTCTTCGGCGCGGTGACCTCCAAGGAGATCTCCGATGCGCTGCAGGCGCAGCACGGCATGACCATTGAGAAAAACCGCATCGTGCAGACCGAGCCCATCAAAAAATACGGCGCCTACCAGATCAAGTGCAAGCTGGGCTATGAGGTCAGCGGCACGATCCACGTTATGGTGATCGAGGAGTAATCATGGAAGAACTGCTTGGCCGCAGAGTGCCCTATTCCGCGGAAGCGGAGCAGGCGGTGCTCGGCGCCATCCTGATCGATCCGGGCTGTGTGCCCGACGTGATCGAAAAGATCAAGCCCCACGAATTTTATATCGATGTGAACAGGGAGATCTACGAGACCATCTTCTCCATGTTCGCCCTTGGCATGCGCATCGACCCTGTGACCGTGCTGGATCAGATGAAGGTGCGGAAGGTGTGGAAGGACAGCTCCCAGCAGTATCTGCTGGAGCTGATGAATGTCACGCCCACGGCGGCCAATGTGCTGGAGTACTGCGCCATCGTGCGGGACCGGGCTCTGCTGCGCAATCTGGGCGTAGCGGCCGGGGAGATCAGCGACATCGTCTACAGCGGCAGCGGCGAGGCCGAGCAGACCCTGGAGCTGGCGGAGCAGAAGATCTACGGACTGCGGAAAGACCGAACGGTGAGCGGCCTGATGCCCATCACCCAGGTGCTGCAGGATGTTTTCAAGCAGATCTCCGAGGCCTCCAAGAGCGACAAGAAGTTCACCGGCCTGTCCTCGGGTCTGACCGATGTGGACGAGTACATCCGTGGCTTTGGCCCCGGCGACCTGATCCTCATCGCGTCCCGTCCCGGTATGGGCAAAACCTCTATTTCCATGAACATGGCGGTGAACGCCGCCAAGGAAACGGGCAAGACCGTGGCGGTGTTTTCCCTGGAAATGAGCCGGGAACAGCTGGCGGTGCGATTGCTGTCCGGCGAGAGCCACATCAACAACTACCTGCTTACCGAGGGGCATCTGTCCCCGGAGCAGTGGCGGGCGCTGGCGGAGGCGGCGGCCTCTTTGAGCAAGACCGACATCCGCATTGACGATAACCCCAGCCTCTCCGTGGCGGACATGAACGCCCAGTGCCGGCGGCTTGATAACCTGGGCCTTGTGGTCATCGACTACCTGCAGCTCATGCAGAGCGCCGGCAGCGGCCACTCCTGGTCCAACGAAAGCCGCACTCAGGCGGTCAGCGACATCAGCCGTATGCTCAAAATCATGGCCAAGGAGCTGATGGTGCCCGTGATCTGCATGAGCCAGCTGTCCCGCGCCAACGAAGGCCGTCAGAATAAGCGCCCTATGCTTTCCGACCTTCGCGAATCCGGCTCCATCGAGCAGGATGCGGACGTGGTCATCGGCCTGTATCGCGACGGCTACTACGACCAGAACTGCGAAGACCCCAACGCGGCGGAATGCATCATTCTGAAAAACCGCCACGGTAAGGTGGGCACGGTGCCGCTGCGCTGGCTGCCGGAGTATACCAGCTACGTAAACGCCGAGCGCCGCTACAACGAAGATGATTACTGAGCATCTGCGGGAACCGATCCTCTGCGCCGTCAGCGGCGGGGTGGATTCCATGTATATGCTCTGCCGCCTGCAGGCGGAAGGCTGGCAGGTGGAGGCGGCTCATTTCAACCACGGGCTCCGGGGCCCGGAAGCCGACCGGGACGAGGCTTTCGTCCGGGACTTCTGCCGGGAGCGCGGTATTCCCTTTCATGCCGGACGGGGCGATGTGTCCGCGCTGGCGGAGCGGGAAGGCCTGAGCGTGGAGGACGCGGCCCGGCGGCTGCGCTATGCTTTTCTGGAAGAGACGGCGGACGCCCTGGGGGCGGGCTGCATTGCCACGGCCCATACCGCCGATGACAATGCGGAGACCATGCTCTTTCATCTGGCCCGGGGCAGCGGGCTCCGGGGACTGGGCGGCATCCCCCCGAAACGGGGGAGGATCGTGCGGCCCGTTCTGGACGAGACCCGGGCGCAGGCGGAAGGCTGGCTTTCGGCGCGGGGCATCGGGCATGTGGAGGATTCCACCAACGCTTCGGATGCCTACGCCCGCAACCGGATCCGCCATGCGGTGACGCCGGTGATGAAAGAAATCAACCACGGCTTTGTGCAAAATGCGTCCCGCACGGCGGCTCTTCTGCGCCGGGACGAAGAATTCCTGCAAAGTCTGGCGGAGGCCCACATCCGGGACAATGGCGCTTCGGCCGCGGCCCTGGCGGAACTGCCGGAGCCGGTGGCGGCCCGGGTGCTGCAGCGGCTGGCCGGCACGGAGCTTTCGGAAGTCCATGTAAAGGCCCTTTGGCACATCGCCCGGCAGGGCGGAACGGCGGATGTTCCCGGCCTGCGTGTTCAGCGGGTGGGGGATGAGCTGGTGTTCGGCGCGGAAGACGCCCCGCAGCTTCCGGAACGGGAAGTTGTTCCGGGGGAGCTGGCTTTGCCGGAGGCAGGGCTTTTGCTTCGCTGTGAGCGTTTTTACGGAGAAGTGCCCGTTTACAATGCGTTCAACAGTTTTTACTTTTCATGCAATGATATCTGTGGTAAAATAAACGTTGGCATGCGCCGTCCCGGCGACCGGATGCGTCCGGTGGGGCGGGGCTGCACAAAAAGCCTGAAGCAGCTTTTTATGGAACTGGGCGTGCCGGCTCCCCGGCGGGCAGCCTGGCCGGTCCTGCGGGACGAGGCGGGTGTGATCGCGCTGTACGGTGTGGGCGTGGACGAGAGAGTGTGCCCGAAGAAAGCGGCGCAGGCGCTGATGAAAATAAGTTTTGTCCCTTTGGACAGGAAGGAACAAGAGACATGATGGAAAAAGACGTGGCCTATGTGCTGATTTCTCAGGAGGAACTTCAAAAACGTGTGAAGGAACTGGGTGAGCAGATCTCCCGGGATTATGAGGGAAAAGAGATCGTGTTCGTCGGCGTTCTGAAAGGCTGCTTTATTTTTATGGCCGATCTGGTGCGGGAGGTATCCTGCCAGAGTTATATCGATTTTATGCAGGTGTCCAGCTACGGCGACCGCAGCACCAGCACCGGCGCCGTGAAGATCGTGCAGGATCTTTCCATGGACATTGAAGGCCGGGACGTTGTCATTGTGGAGGATATCCTTGACAGCGGCGTGACCCTGAGCTACCTGATGAAATACATGCAGAACCGCAATCCGGCATCCATCCGCATTGCCACGCTGATGGATAAGCCCAGCCGCCGCACGGCGGATGTGAAGGCGGATTACGCCGGCTTTGAAGTGCCCAATGAATTTGTTGTTGGCTACGGTCTGGATTATCAGCAAAAATACAGAAGCCTGCCTTATGTGGGGGTTCTGAAACCGGAAATATACACAGACTGAGGTACTGAATTTCTATGAATAAACAACCCAACAAGCGAGCAAGAGATCTGGGCTTTTATGCCTTGATCATCGTTGTGATGCTGGCGCTGATCTTCACCATGACCAACGCCAACAAGACCGAGGTCCCCACCTATTCCGAGGTCATCGAGCTGTTTGAGAATCAGCAGGTGGAGTCCTTCGAGATGTCCGGGGATGAGCTGTATCTTTACCTCCGGGAGCCCTGGGAGGGATCCACGGAGCTGGTGAAGGTGATCTCCGACCTGGATAAGTTCGACCGGGATCTGGGCGAGCTGATCCGGGAGCAGAAGGCGGCCGGCATTCTGGAAGAGTACGACTATGACGAAGGCTTCCAGGCCCCCTGGTGGCTGTCCATGCTGCCGTATCTGATCGTGGTGATCATTTTCGGCGTGCTGTGGTACTCCATGATGATGCGTGCCGGGGGCGGCGGCGCCGGCGGCGTTGCCAAATTCTCCAAGGCCCGCACCCGCAGCGCGGCCGATGCGGCGGAGAAGAAAACCTTCAAGGATGTGGCCGGCTGCGACGAGGAAAAGGAGGAGCTGGAGGAGATCGTTGAATTTCTCAAGGATCCTCAGGCCTTTACCGACATGGGCGCCCGCATCCCCAAAGGCGTTCTGCTGGTGGGCCCTCCGGGCACCGGCAAGACCCTGCTGGCCAAAGCCGTGGCCGGCGAGGCCGGCGTGCAGTTTTTGTCCATCTCCGGTTCCGACTTTGTGGAGCTGTATGTGGGCGTGGGCGCCAGCCGTGTCCGTGACCTGTTTGAACAGGCCAAGAAGGTGGCT